>JBJMGN010000076.1:0-7619 GCA_045807885.1 Pyrinomonadaceae bacterium
GGTCCGGCCTATTGGTGAAACTCTGTGTTCGCTTTACATCCATGGCAAATGAGACAACGGCGAAATATGCTTCGTAATTGCCAAAACGCTCAATGAATCCGTTTATTGCGGTTCTAAGCTTTTCGATCTCCGGCGGCGTCATGCTTCCCGAAACGTCAACGGCAAAGACTATCACCAAAGGCCTCGCCGTGCCCTGCGTTACTACGGGCTGAAAGAAATCGATCTTTCTTTCCTTTCCGTTCTCGAAGATCCGAAAGTCTCTTTCCGACAGTCCGCGAACAGGTTTTCCGTCTTTGTCTTCCACAAAGACCTCAAATTCGGCCAGCTTTGTGTCGACGCGAATGACCTTTTCATCGTCTTGGGCCACAGCCAGGCGTTCGCTTCCAAAGAACAGAAAAATCCCCGCGAATACGACGATCATTCGAACTGCATTTCGCAAAATATCAGCGAATCGATTCATTAGGTCAATTTGAACGAATTTCGTCATTTTGAGCAATCAAAGTGAACTCTAGCTTTAACGTATATCGCAGAGAAAGGGTTCGGAAAATCACATTCTACACCGTAATTACCGCTAAAAAGTTTTGGCACGAGTTTTGTATTAGCTGAGTTCGAGGCGCTCTCCCCGCGGCCTGAGGTTAAAATGGCCCATACAATTCGAAAAGATCATTCTCTCAAGCGCATGTTGCTCCCCAGGGTAGCTGCCGTGGCTTTCGCGATTCTGCTTGTTTTCGTGTCGCTGCTTCGGTTTGGCCTCGATTTTATATGGGTTCTTGCGATCGCCGGCGCCGCGTGTTTTATCGCGTTCACAGTACATAAACAAACTCTCCTTCAAAAGACGAAACAGATCAGCGAATCAAGCAGAATGCATCTTGCTACTGTTGAAGCGCTTGCGACGGCAATCGACGCCCGCGACCAGATCGGGATCGGGCACGTTCAGCGCACCCAGATCTATGCGGTCGGCCTTGGCAATCTCTTGGGTCTTGACGAAAAAGAGATCAATGCACTTCGAACCGGCGCTTTGCTCCACGATATCGGGAAGCTCGCCGTTCCCGATCATATTCTCAACAAACCCGGCCAATTGACGGTCGCCGAGATGGAGAAGACAAAAATTCATTCGTCCGTTGGAGCTTCGATCCTCGAAAAGGTCGGCTTTCCATATGATGTAATTCCGACCATTAAGTATCACCACGAATTTTGGAACGGCAATGGATATCCGGAAGGACTAAAGGGCGCTCAGATCCCACTGACGGCCCGGATCTTGTCGATATCAGACGCCTTTGACGCGCTGCGGGCCCCGAGGCCCTATCGCCCCGCAAGAACCAAAGCCGACGCGATCAAGTTCATTCGATCCAGGTCGGGGTCACAGTACGATCCGCTGCTGGTCGAGACATTCCTCCGAAATCTCCATGTATTTGAGGCGGAGATCGCGAAATGCGGCCTGAATTACGAAACAGATGAACATGGGAACGACAGCTTAACGGTTGATGTTCGTGAATCAACGAACTATGTAGAACAGATCAAACGAGCGAATCGCGAGGTTTTCACGCTCTATTCGCTGGCTCGGGAGTTCAGCTCCTCGCTTGATCTTGGCGAAACGCTCGAGCTTTTTGCGGAAAAAGTCGCAGCTTTCGTGCCCTATGATTCGATCGCGATCTGTCTCCTCGATCCAAGCGGTGAGACCGGGCGTGTAGCGTACGCGGCCGGCAAGAACGAGTCTCTTTTCACCGGAAAGTCGATCAAGATCGGACAAGGAGCGACCGGTTACGTTCTGAAGAAAGAGAAGCCCGTTGTAAACGTGGACCCCGCGCTTGACCTGAGCTTCACACCTGACGAATCCGCAGGCGATTATCGCGTAATGGCGACAATACCGCTTTTTGCAGAGAATCGGTTGATCGGTGCGGTCTCTCTCTATTCTTGCAGTCTGCCGAGTTTTGATGACGAGCATATCCGCCTGCTTGAAACGATCTCACACATCGCGGCAGATGCGATAAATATTGCTCAGCAGCATGCAGAAGCGGAGAATCATGCTCTCACCGATCCCATGACCGGATTGGCCAATTCGCGCAGCCTTCGCTCCCATTTCGAAAAAGAAGTGATGCGATCGGGCCGCAGCGGTAAACGATTTCAACTTTTGGTTATGGACTTAGACGGCTTTAAGAGCGTCAATGACAGTTTTGGCCATAAGACGGGCGACAAAATGCTGAAGGCGGTCAGCATTGCGATACGCGACCAACTTCGTGAATACGATTTCCTCGCACGATATGGCGGAGATGAGTTCGTTGCGATAATTCCGGAGACGGACAACGAAAATATAAACAGTCTTAACGAACGCATCAACGACGCCGTGAACGAATTAAGACTTGAGGTCGAAGGCGGATTGTTTGCACAGGTCGGAATAAGTCTGGGTTCAGCAAGTTTTCCCGAACATGGCGAGTCGCTCGACGGTTTGATCGAAGCGGCCGACAAGGCCATGTACATCGCCAAAGAAGCGAACCGGCGCAGGCGAAAACAGCAAAGAAACGACGACCTCACGGTGCAGCTCGGGCTGGTTGAACTTGATTCCGAAAGCTATTCGATCATCGAAGATGTCGAGATTGAGGAATTGACCGCAACGGTCAACTAAAACGCCTGCGAAAATCTAAAATGTAGTCTGCTCGGAGCAAGCTTCAAATTGGCAGGCGGTCCGACCGGCTGCGGGATCAGGAAAGTAGGCGGATTTAACAGGTACCCGTAATCGATGGCAAAGTCGCCGCCGATCGGGGTTTTTATTCTCAAACCCACGCCTACGGTGTGGGACCATTTAACGATCAGGTTTCGAAGAAAAATATCGTTCGGGTCAACTTCCGGCTTGCCAAAAATGTCACCCACCTTTCGATATACGTTGCCGCCGTCATAGAACGGTACGAAACGGATCGACTTGGTCACCGGAATTCGCCCTTCAATATTCGCGACGACCAACGCGTTCCCGCCGAACGGGACCGTGAACGGAGTGAGAACAACTACGTTTCCATCGCTGTCCCTGAATTCACCTTCCGGAACGATCGCGACCCGCGGGCCTGCCGATTCGAACTCAAAGCCGCGAAGAGTAGTTGAGCCGCCGGCGAAAAACCTCTCGCTTATGGGCATGATCTTTTCGAGTCCCGGAAACTCCGGCGCCGAAAATCGATCACCTTCCTTATAGACAGCTGCCAAACCGAGCACTGCCCTACCGGCGATCGTGAGATTTTTTAGCTTTGGAAACGTCCGGTAGATGTTGTACGAGGCATGAAACTTGTTGAATCCGACATTCGCACCCAGCGCCGGCAAGGAAAGGTTATAGTCGGCGGTGAAGTAATCGCCGTCAGTGGGATCGCTCGCGCTGTACCGACACGGGTCCAGGGCCTCGCCCTTTTCAATAATATCGAGAATGGTATAGCGGATCGAACAATTCCTGCGCGTATCGCGCACGTAGGTCACGCCGAAACCCGAAATACGAATACGCGAATCGGGAATTAACAGATCCTTGATCAATAAGCTTTCCAAATTAAAGAGTCGAACGTCTTCGAACCGGTATCGGAAGAACAATAAGCTGCGCGTCTCTCGATTCAGGTATCGATTTGTTTCCGCGGTAAATCTCAAGCTGTTCAAGGTCGGATCGCCCGTCGGCATGCCGAAAATGTCGATCGGGTCGCCATTCTTATCAACTCTCTGGACGATCCCGAAAGTGCCTTCGTCGAACGCCGACCGGAAAAACCTGGTAACGGTTTCATCGCGCATATATTGAGCAGAAAGCGTTAGCGGGGAGAATCGATTTTTGCTTTCTCGCCTGAATCGCGGGTCGATGAAATCCAGCTGCACCAGCTGTCTGCGTTGGCTCATGCTGACGCGGCCGCCGGCTTGCCACAATCGTCCCTGGAAATTGAAGTGACGAAAATCGACAAACCCATCAGCCCCGACATCGGTGGAGAAGCCGCCTCCGTAGGTCGCAAGCCTGGGTGGCTGTTCGACAACGCTGATGATCACGTCCACGTTTCGCGAGCCGTCCGGCCGCGTTCCCGCATGCTGCGGTTTTATTTCAACAACCGAAAAGGCGTCGCTCTCATAGAGATTTTGCTCGCTTAAGTAAACATCGGACCGGGTGAGCAGTGTTCCTTCCTGGAAAACGACCGCGCGGCGAATGCTTTCTTCTTTCGTTCTCTGATTGCCGGTGACCATTACGCGGTTAATATAGACTGGCGTGCCCTCTTTGTTGATCGTGTAGATGACTTTTAGGTGTCTCTCGACATTCACGTCCGATGAAACCGCTTCATCGACGGAAAAATCGACGGCCGCATCGTAGTAACCCGCTTTCGAATAGAATTCGGCAATACGCTGTTGACCATTCCTGATTTTCGCTCTCGAATAATTCAGGCCCTCAAGTTTCGGAAGCAGCGGCCGTAAATCAGCATCCGAGAAGGCGGTGTTGCCGCGGATCTCAACTTCAGACACCTTTGTGGGAACACCTTCTTCAATCTCGAAAGTAATGATCAGATTCTCGCCATTTGGCGAGACACCCTGATTTGCCCGAACAGTCGCGTTCCTGTATCCGAGTTCGCGAAGCAGGGACCGGATCGTGGCGGTGTCTGTTTCCAGGATCCGCGCACTGGTGTATCCCCGGCCGTAGCCGAACAACGGAATGATGCCGAGCCAATTTGCCCGCTGCGATTCAAGTGCCGGCAAGATCTCCTCAGCGGTGAATAATGACGTTCCCCGAACGCGAATATCCACCAGCTTTAGCCGTCGGTCGAGATCGACCTTGTAAGTGACGACCGCTTTACGTGACGTAAAATCTTCGCTACTCAGTGATGAACAAGCAGCTTCGGTTCCTGAGGTCGGCGGCGGCTGTGCTCCCGGCGGTGTGATCGGTTCCACGGAACAAAGCGCGGTGACTTGGGCAAAGAAATAACCTTTTTCCTGATAATAGTTTTCCAGCCGACGTTCGCCTTCGATGATCGCGGCATAATCCAGCGTCCCTTCGCGAGCGATCGGAAGCAGACGCGTTTTGGTACTTTCTCCTAGGTCGCCTTTTTCCGATTCGATCGCCACGTCTACCTTTGGTCCCGCACTGCCCTTGAAATTCACGGATATCGTATTTTTTTCGCGGTCGTAGATCGGTTCCGGCGTGTCGAGAGACGGAGCAAGGAATCCCTGTTTGATCAGGGCCGTGCGAATGCGCTGTGTGTCTCCGTTCAAATTCTCCTTTGTATAAATGTCGCCGGGCTTCAGTTTTAGGCTTTTTTCGATCTTCGTTGAATCGAATCCCGCGATGTCGACATTCACCGCCTCGACCCGGGTGGGTTCGCCAAGTGTCACTTTATAAGTGACGCCTACTTCGCTCGGAATCGTCAGTGGTTGCTGTTCATAAGTAACACGCGCTCGCAAAAATCCGCGTTCGCGCAGATATTCGAGGATCGTATTCGCGTTGGATTCAAGCTCTTCTTCCGTTACCACGGTTCCGGGGTCAAGCAAATTCAGCCGAAACAAAAGCTCCTGTTCGGTCACCTTTGTTTCCGTTGCAGCGGCAATTTCGATCGATACGCGTTTGGCTTTCGCTTTCAGCCGGATCGAGAACCTCAGGGCAACGGAGTTGTCCGGTTGGCGCCCTGCCGCGACCTCGATCGATGAAATATCTTTCCGCTCATATAGCGTTTCGATCGCGCTACGAATCTTGACAGCAGCGTAAATCCCACCTAAGGATTCTCGTATCGACTGGAGATAAACCTCCTGCATTCCATCGGTGCCCTTACCTCCATCAATAAAAAGTTCGATGTTGCCGATGTTGGCCCCTTCGAACTCCGCCTGCGCTACTACCATCCACTTGCAGGCTAAGACGACGGCCGTAAAAAGGGCCATTGAGGTTAAAATGCGGCGATATCGAAAGGACGAGAAACGATTCAAAATCGCCTCCTGAAACGAACGCCGAAACTGAAGTTGTCACGATTTCTCGTAACGTTGCTCAGCGAACGCTGTTCGTACTGAGCGAAGACCGAAAGCTTGTTCGAGATCCGATATTCGAAGGCAAGCAGCTGATTTTGATCCTGAGAGAAGTTTGTGGAGTATGTGACACGCAGATTGTTATTGATCTGCCGGCCAACTGTGAGCCGCGCGGTCGGGTTTACTTTTTCTCCTGAAATGATCGGGTCGATCTCGAAAACGTTCAAACCGAATAGCCGGTCGGTCGCTTTCCGAACAGGGTTGTTAATTATCGAATCGGTTAGCATTTCGGCAGCGGTGTTAATGCCGGTTTGTGCAAGCGTGGGAATGCCGCTTCCGGTATTCGAAAGCGAACCGGTAGTTATCAAAGAGATCACGTCCGCCTGCGGCAAAGCAGGACTCGAACGGACAGAAGCATTCAACAATTCGGTATCGGTCAACGGGCCGCTCAAATTTACAAAGATCTGATAGCCGGCAATCGTACTTTCGGCCTGGAGATTGATGATCGGGTCGACAGAAGTATTGGGTGGAAATTCAAGTACGCCTCGCTGAATGTCATAGCGGTCGTTTCGGAAAATGATCACGCCGCTGTTTGCAACGATCCGGCCGCTTATCTGCGGATCCTCTGCGGTGCCGGTTATGTGAAGCGATACTGAGGCTGTTAGGTCGGCGATATTGTTCTGCACTACAAGTGCGTTTCGCCCTTCAATGGTTAGATTAAAGCGGGTCGTCGAAAGTGTACCCGTTCCAGCCGTAAGCGCTGCGTCACGTCGCCCGCCCACGACCGTTGCAAGGTCGATGTCCTTTGTATACAGGCTTCTTGTAGCGCGAATATCACCCGAGACGTTACTTATCAATTCGCCATTCTTGTCGAGTCCCGCTGATATTTGGATTGAAGCATCACCGGTCGTTAAGAAATCTGTCGGATAGGGCACGGTTATATTATTTCCGTTCAGGCCAAAACTGTAGCCAGTGATCTTAAGATCGGAAGTGTATATGATCCCACCGCTGGCACTGAACTGTCCGCCGCCGAGGAAACCGGTCATCCTTTCGATTTGCGCCTGTTGTGAGGTGAAAAGAATTCGTCCGTTCAAGCGGTCGAAAGAAAAACGGTCGGTGCCGATGAAGGTAGCAACAGACGCGTTTTCCATATTTGCCGATCCTGTGATCTGATAGGCCGGATAATCTCCAGCTATGTGTACCGATGCATTTGCAAAGCCACCGAAGAATGTATCGGTCGTCCGTATCGGCTCAAAAACGTTAAGCAGTCCCAGGTTTACGCGTCCGTTTACGGAAAGGTCGTTCGTGCCGCCGGCCGCAATTGCGATCGTGCCGGCGATCGTCACGTTCGAGCCGCCGCCTTCAAACCTGGCTGTCTCAAATGTCACCTGACGCGTGCCGAGCGTTATTTCGACGGGTGCTGTCGCGGTTAACGGTGCGTCCTGAATTCGCAGTGCGAGGGCTGTGAATCTGGCGGTGCCGGAAAGGTTCTCTCCCGTAAAGTATCGATTGCCCTGCGCGTCAACAGCTGAAATATTCCCGGCTAGTTCAACATGCCCTGACCCCGTGCCGGTGATCGCTAACCCGCGCAGCCGCGGCACAAGTGCAAAGAACGGCCCAAGCGAACTGTCATTCAGATCTGTGACGATTCGCAACGGCAGACTCGG
>JBJMGN010000077.1:0-8930 GCA_045807885.1 Pyrinomonadaceae bacterium
TGATATATCGGCCGTCTTCAGAATGTCGCGTACGGCCGATGGCGAAAACGCTGTCTGCCAACGTGCATAGAATGCGTGATCGGCCCAGGTCATTTTCACTTACCTCTCCGTTTTTTGGCTCGGCCGCGTCGGAAACGGCAAGTATCGAAATTCCAAGCTCCTCACACAATTGTTTCAGCTGCCGCATGAACGCCAGGGTTTCGCGAACGCCGTCATTAGTGCGTTTGACCGCCGAAAGATCGTCAATGATCACGACACGAATGCCGTTTGCCTCGACCGATTTCTTTATCCGTTCGAAATGATCGCCTTCGCCGATAAAACGCTCGCGATACAGGTTTTTTGAAGCCTTGAATCCGCGATAGCGATTGCGAAACTGTACATCCGACAGATTGAAGTCGACATACAGTACCTTTTGTCGGCCCGTAGGCATCACGAATCCGTGAATCGGCATGCCGCGCGCTAGCGCGTCGGCTACCTGAAACGCAAGCAGGCTCTTCCCAGTTCCCGACGCACCGAAAATGAGTGCCAGCTCGCCTTCGCGCCAAAACTCGTCGAAAACATGAATCAAAGGACTCGAGCGCTTGGATGACGCGAAATATTCGATTGCCCTACGCGGCCCGCCTTCAATTTCTTTTTCCTTGACTTTTACAACCTTTGTTGGCATACTTCGTCCATATGTTGTATGGCACAACATAGCATACCTGAAACAGCAGGTTTGTCAACAAGTTTTTTGAAAATTTACGGATTTCGAAGATCAGAGCTGAGATAAACGATGCAGCTTCAATGATTTACGTGTCCACTATCCGGTTGTGGACACTCAGTGGACACCCTGTGGACAGTCGGTGGACACTTAGTGGACACGTTTCAGAAACAAAAAAACCGCTCCGATAATTCGAAGCGGCTGTTCTCTTTTCTTTAATTGTCTATCAGTTGATCGTAACTGTCCGGCGGCCGAAGCGTCTTGCCTCTGCACAACTCGGCACCCAGATATCGATCTTTCGGCCGCGAACGCGTGCGCCCGTGTCGGAAACCAAATAGCTTCCGCTATAGGATCCTGCTCCGAGATTGACGCTGCTACCCAGCCTCAAAACTCCCGGATCGGCTGCAATGATTCCGCGGCGTACGCCGTGTCCCATTGCCGTTCTGCCGCGCAGGCAGTATGCCGTTGCTGTAAAAGATCCTCTGCTCCCGGCTGCTTTCGACGACACTGTCTTTTCGACAAGCTTTTTGCTCTTAGCTTTTTCGTCATTTGCTTCCGGGTGAACTACCAAATTATCAATTATTGCCTCCGACGGTATAAAACTTCCAAAAAACTGCTTCTGCGATGTTTTCGCTGAACTGAGTCCTGTTTCTGTCCGGGTCTGTGCGTAGATAAAAGCAACGAACAAGACCATGATGGAGGAAACAATGACTCCTCTGACGAGTAATTTCATTAATTATGCTCCTAAGTTTTTTGCCTCCGCTAAACGCAAAAATAGTGGTTGGGAGCGTTTTTCGCTCGGGGCCACTTTTTTGTATTCATAATGCTGGAGACTATTTCGGCGTAATGCTGGTCGCCTGGGGTAAAGGCCTTTCGGCCAAAACTATGACGATATTAGCATTTTGGTCAACCCCTGTCCACCACGTCCGCGACCGCAACCCCTTATTTTATATGCAATTGCTGTATTTTCAGCACTTTACACCTAGCATTTTTTTTTGATTCTGGTAGACTTTGTGCTTGCGGCGAGGGCCGCTTTCCCTGAATTTCACAGAATCAAAGCCACAATTTTGAGAGGATTTCCCCTTATGCAGGAGCGCCGCCAAAGTGCCAGATATGCCATCTCCTTTCCAGTTCGAGTGAAGTGGAAAGACGATAGCGGAAAGAACATGACCGAGGATGGATTGACCGAAAACGTCGGTATCAACGGTACCTTAATTTACTTGCCCAGGGCGCTGCCATCTGTCGGAGCCAAGGTGGATCTCACGGTGACCGAAGATCCAAAAGATGAAGTCTCCGTCACGGCACAGGTTATTCGCCTTGAAAGAAACGCCGCCCATCCGCAAGTAGCTTTAACTCTTCTTGATGGCGTTCGCGCATGGAAGAAAAAAGTGTGGGAACATGCGGGAGCCACTATTGCCGCACAAACACCCGACGAGCTGGATGACTGGTAGATCGCCGCAGCCAATTTCCGGATCTGTTGAACATTGCCTTCCCTTTTTTGCTCGCAAGTAAGATATGAAGATTCTCGTCCTGGGCGCCGGCCGTATGGGATATGGCGCGGCCTTCGATCTAGTGCACAATTCGCCTGGCGTCGAACACGTGACCATCGCAGACTTCGATCGCGACAAGGCCGAAAACGTGGCGGCCAAAGTTGGGACCGATCGCATAACGGCTCGGCAAGCAGACGCGGCCATGCCGGAAGAAGTGGCAGACCTTTTCCGCGGCCATGACTCCGTCATTTCATGTATTAATTATTGGTACAACGAGTCACTTTCCCAGACGGCGATCGCTTCGGGCGTGAATTTTTGTGATCTTGGGGGCAATAATTATGTGGTTGATGCCCAATTGCGGCTCGATGCCGGTGCTAAAGCTCGTGGCATCAGCATCATTCCCGATTGCGGTCTTGCTCCGGGTATGGTTTCTGTACTCGCCGCACACGGGGCCGCAAATTTCGATCAACTCGATGAATTACATATCCGAGTCGGCGGCCTGCCGCAAGATCCGCAGCCGCCGCTTGATTACCAACTTGTTTTTTCGGTCGAGGGCTTGATAAACGAATACATCGAGGTTGCCCGATGTATACGTGAAGGGAAAATAACGGAAGTGCCGTCGATGACAGAAGTCGAAAGCTTGTCCTTTGCAGAATTTTCCGAACCGCTTGAGGCTTTTCAAACTAGTGGCGGTACATCAACTTTACCGGACACATTTCTCGGAAAGGTCAAAGAACTCGATTACAAGACAATTCGATACGCCGGCCACTGCGAAAAATTCAAGGCGATGATCGACCTTGGGCTTTGTTCGAGTGACGCGATCGAAGTTGGCCCAGTAAAAGTAAAACCACGCGCTGTTTTCGGCAATTTATTGGAAATGCATCTGCCGGCTGACGGCCCCGATTATGTACTCGTTCGATTGGAATTCTCCGGCACCAGCAAAGGCGCTTCGAAACGGCTTCGCTACGACATCGTCGATAAACAAGACGAAGACACCGGGCTTTCTGCAATGATGCGAACGACCGCCTTTCCCGCGTCGATAATTGCTCAAATGATGGCAAAGGGTGACGTTCTAGAGCGGGGGGCAACGCCTCAGGAAACCGCGATCGACCATGAAAAATTTGTCGCCGAACTCGACCGGCGAAACATAAAGATCGACGTCTCAGAAGGCCACTGATCGACTGTCTTGAACTGTTTCGAGATAAGCCTTAGCAAGCGACAGGTCAGAGTTCGCAAATTCGGATGGCTTTCCGAGAAAAACGATTCGGCCTTTTTCCATAAGCGCGATCCGGGACCCAAGGCTCATCGCTTCGTGAAGATCATGGGTAACAAAAACAGCTGTCTTGCCAAGTTCATTGACCAGACCGGCAAATTCCTTTTGAAGGTTTGTTCGGGTAATAACATCAAGCGCTCCAAAGGGCTCATCAAGTAGGATCAAGGAGGGATCTGCGGCTAATGCACGGGCCACTCCAACGCGTTGCCTTTGCCCGCCTGATAATTCGTGAGGAAACCGAGTGGCAAATTTTAGCGGATCGAGCCCGACCAGCTCGAGCATCGCTTCAACACGATGTCTGGTTTCTACCGGATCCTGTCCTGAAAGGTCTAAGACCAGCCCAACATTTCGCTCGACCGAATAATGCGGAAAAAGCCCGGATTCCTGAAGTACATAGCCGATCCGTCTGCGTAATTTGATCGGTTCCCAATCACGATTGTTCTTGCCTTCAACAAGAACATCGCCGGCGGTAGGATCGATCAGCCGGTTTATCAATTTGAGGGTTGTCGTTTTCCCGCAACCGGATTCACCGAGCAGGATCAGAATCTCGCCCTTCATTACGGAAAGGTTGATCTCATCCAGGATCCGATATCCTGCAGCCTCGTAAACGACTGAACGAATTTCAATAATCGGTTCTACACGATCTTCCATTTATTGAATTCACATTGTATCCGATTAGCAAATTTTTCCACCTATGTAACCTTCTTCAAACTTTCGACACTTACGACTGAAACCCGAAAGGGGAAAGAAAAATACCTTGGAGAAGATTCATAATGAAAAAGAATATTAGGAACCATGCATTTATTGCTGTTGTTTTAACTGCAATTACATTTACGCTTAGCACATTTGCGATCGCTCAAAAGCACGACGGTCGCGCCAACAATTTCCGATCTGTTCGCAGTATAGTGACTGCGGGCATAACCTCCGCGAATCGAATGTCATATCGGATCGGTACTGATTTCGCTATGGCGATCGACGACGCAAAAACGATGAAGGACGATAACAAAAGCTTTAATTTTACGATCGTCGATCTCGTATATTTGATCGATGAACTCGAGGGGCAGTCCGAAGCGGGCCAACTTCAGGCATTATTAAAGGGAGTCATTCGCGGGAGTAGGGACCTTACGGCAGTCTCACGTGAGATCGCGACAATTTCGAATTCGTATTTATCCCGGCAAGCCGCTGAGCAGAAGTGGTATTTCAATGTTGGCACTTCGCAGATGAATTTAATGATGGCTAGTTGGACGAAAGACTCGACTACAGTTATCAAATACACAACTGATCTTCAATCTCTTGTGAAAACGGCACCGTTGGGAACACCACCGCTTGTGTTGGAATCGATCAAGGGTTTATCGAAATATGCAGGAATGACGCTTACGGTAAATGATTATTCTGATCTCGTTGAAGATGCAAAAATGATCACCACACTCGTTTATGCATAACGAAAATTATCTCTCCCAAAACGAAAAGGCCGTCATTCCCGTGGCGGCCTTTTTATTCCCATTCGATCGTGCTTGGCGGCTTAGAGGAGATATCGTAAACAACTCGGTTGATGCCGCGGACCTCCGACGTGATCCGCGAAGACACCTTCGCAAGAAAATCGTGCGGCAGCCGGGCCCAGTCGGCCGTCATGCCGTCAGTCGACACGACCGCACGCAGTGCAACCAATTTTTCGTAGGTTCGGAAATCTCCCATCACCCCGACAGACTGGATCGGCAACAAAACTGCGAATGCTTGCCAGACGCTATCGTAAATTCCGAAGTTGTGAAGTTCCTCGATAAAGATCTTATCGGCGCGTTGGAGCAACTCGACCTTTTCGGGTGTAACGTCGCCCAGGATTCGCACGCCAAGGCCCGGGCCAGGAAACGGGTGCCGCTCAAGAATCATCTCCGGAATGCCCAGATCGCGACCGATCGCACGTACTTCATCTTTAAAAAGCTCTCGAAGTGGCTCGATCAGCTTGAGGTTCATCTTTTCAGGCAGCCCACCGACGTTGTGGTGCGTTTTAATAGTGACTGACGCACCGCGAAGAGAAACAGATTCGATCACATCCGGATAAAGCGTTCCCTGAACGAGCCATTTCACATCACCGATCCGTTTCGCCTCCGAATCGAATACGTCGATAAACTTGGCACCGACCGCCTTTCGTTTCAGTTCCGGATCTGTTACATCTCTAAGGACTTCATAGAACTCTTGTGAGGCGTCGACTCCAGTTACATTCAAGTGCAAATTATCCTTGTAAACTTTCAACGTATCTTCGAACTCGCGATATCGCAGTAGCCCGTTGTTGACGAATATGCAATGCTGCCGATTTCCGATCGCTTCATGAACTAGAACTGCTGCGACGGTTGAATCCACCCCGCCGGAAAGGCCGCAGACGACGTTGTCATTTGGCCCAACCAGTTCGCGGATTTTCTCGACCTCATCATTGATAAAGCTCGACGGCGTCCAATCTCCGGAGCAGCCACAAATATTGAAAAGGAAATTTCGCAGCACCTCCTTGCCAAGCGAAGTATGCGATACCTCCGGATGGAACTGAACGCAATAGATTCGGCGTTCGTCGTTTTCGATCGCAGTTACGACTTCTCCGGTCGTTGCTGTTTGTCGGAAGCCGGGCGGCAATGCCGTAACGTGGTCGCCGTGGCTCATCCATACGTCAAGCTCGAATGGAAGTTCATTAAACAACTTCGTGGCACCACTCAATACTTTAAGTTGGGCATGGCCATATTCGCGTCTGGCTGCGGGCTCGTTCTTGCCACCGAGGTCGACCGCGACCATCTGCATTCCATAGCAAATACCGAGTATCGGCGCGTTTACCTTTCCATAGAAATCCGCACCTACTCTCGGTGCATCTTCATCGGTAACGCTCGACGGCCCGCCGGAAAGTATCACGCCCTTCGGCCGTTTCAATGCGATCTCATCTGCTGACAAGTGAAACGGATGGATTTCGCAATATACGCCTTGTTCGCGGACGCGGCGCGCGATCAGCTGGGTGTACTGTGAGCCGAAATCGAGGATCAGAATAAGTTCGTGGTGCAAATCGTGAGCTCCGATGAATAGAAAGAGGTGATTATACTTTTGGAATGATCGAATTCCAATCGAGCATTCGCGGAACCTCTTAGATTGGACGGCTTATTTGTCTTTCTGCAGATTCTCAGAAATGTATTTTTCCATTTTCTCCCGATCCGGGTAATTCGGCCTTTTCTGCAGGAACAGCTTGTATTCATTTGCGGCGAGGTCTTTCGCCCCTGCGACATTGTAGAGTGCCGCTATGCGAAGGTGCAGATCAGCTTTTCCATTTGGATCTAACTCGATAGCACGATTCATATGCGGGACGCCCAATGAGCCTTTGCGAATCTGGAAATACGCTTCGCCGAGGTAGTGATTTACATCTGCAGATTCGGGTTCAACTGCGTATGCAGCTTTAAGTACCTCAATGGCTTTTTCCGACTTCTTTAAGTTCAGACACGCTCGACCGTCTCCGACCAATGCGGGAACATAATCACCGCGAAGCTCCATTGAATGATCAAACGCCTTTTCTGCGTCTTCGAACTTGTTGCTATTGAAGTAAACGTTCCCGAGTGCGGTCCAGGAAACCCAGTCTCTTGGGTCATTTTCGAGCAGTTCTCTCAGGCTCTTTACTGCAGAATCACTTTTTCCTACTTCGAGATCGTCTAACGCTTTATCAAAAAGCTTTTGGTTTGTTTTGTTTCGGTCATATGCGTGATGCGCGGCAACGATCCCCAATTGCCGTCTTTTATCTCGTTGATCTGACCAGGATATGTTCACATCCTGTCGGTTTATCGCGGGCGGATCGGCAAGAAATCCAAGCGAAATCGAACTAACCTCGCTGGAGTCAACTTCGCCGACCAAGGTTACGTTCTCCCGTGGAACACAGTAGAACGTAAATGAAGAGCCATTTTTCAACTGTCTTCTCACAACAAATATGCCACCGGCATAAACCGCCACTGAAAAGTTTGGGGTCTTTCCAGTGCTGGTCATTCCAGTAACATTAAAGGTGCCAGCGATCGTGGCTGCCGCGCGTCCGGCGCTATTAGTACAAGAGGGCCCTCCGATTCTTGTGGGAAGGCCGCTTGGGTCGGACATTTCTCCCTGAGCGGAAATTGAACTAACAAGAAACGCTATAAATGCGAAAAGCGGAGCATATCTTAAAAACACTTTCATTGCTCGCAGCCTCCATGGATGGTTTTAGCCAGTAAATAACAGCTGATCGGTCAAGTCAAGGATTTTGGCAAAGAGCGTAATTGGATCGTTCGAGGGCTACATTCGTATCCCGTTTTGGTACATCACGTTGAAATCAAGAGCATATTGCTGCGAAACTTGACATCAATCGACTAACTTTCTAACCTTTAAGTTCGTCTTCGGACGTGCCATATTCCGCAGTAGCTCAATGGCAGAGCATTCGGCTGTTAACCGAAGGGTTGTAAGTTCGAGTCTTACCTGCGGAGCCAATCACTTTTATAAGTTAGGGACGGTACAACTGCCGTCCTTTTTTATTCCCGTACGGATCGTATGAGATAAAGGATGTTAGTAGACAGTTCAACTTCCGGGACACGCTCCCAACCGGTTGAAGCGGCGGTAGATATCCTAACGGCGAATGGTTTGTTTATTTGTACAGTGCTGACCGCCGATCGATCGCCGTAGATTTGATCTTCTAGACTAATGATCGCGGCCCCGGCTAGGCGACTCTAAAGTTACACTGCCGATCTGACCGGCGCCGAATCGTCCACACATGCCCCGCAAAACTATTCCGGATTCGCCATCTGCTACGGCGAGTCGTTTCTTCTGGACAAAAGCTAAAAACCATGTTACGTTTCCATTCCAATACGAAAAAAATTGGTAAAACCAATTCGTCGATAAAAAATCACAGGAATGGAATAGGAAGTTAAGCGGTTTACCCAAAGAAGCTAGGATCGAGAAAGGGTCTTGATTGTTGTTCGTTTAGCGTTACTTTCCCCGGGGCAATCCATACAAGATATATTTGATTAACTTTACGGGGCTCAAGGTTGATATTTTTAGACTTAGTTAAGCGGTTCACCGGCTTTAATACCGAATTTCCGCAGGAAGTTTTGTAAAAAATGGACCCAAATTCATAGCCAAGGGAAATGCTGAATCAAGAGGTAGTGAACAAATAAATTTACGAATTACCTAGCAATTGCTAGCGGAGGAACACATGCGACTCGCACAAATCTCGATATTAACAATCCTTTTGAGCTTGGCTGTTTTAGGTCAGACCAACAAGGGTTCGATCAGCGGCAGCGTAACGGATCAAAAAGGAGCGGCCGTTCCGGGAGCGACGGTGATAATAACAAACGTTGCGACTAAGCAGACAGTAACCTTGGTTACTTCCCAAGAGGGTCTTTTTGCTGCCACCTTGATAGAGCCAGTGACATACGACGTCCTGGTCGAAGCAAAGGGATTTAAAAAATCACTAGTCGAGAAAATC
>JBJMGN010000078.1:0-3474 GCA_045807885.1 Pyrinomonadaceae bacterium
CATGGACTCCCTCGCGCGCCTATTCGCACTACCACGGCGGCGTCCGCATCTTAAGTGAAACCGCTTCTGCAAAGCTCGCGACGCCGATCACCGTCAAATGGGAAGACGTCCGCGGAGGTGAAGGCTACGACGCCCGCGTCGAATCGGCCAATTTCGGCCCCGTCTGGCACGGCGGCGAATGGCACATAGGCGACATCACCCGCTACATGACCACCGCCGCGTTTAGTTTGCTGAACAACGCCGCGGACAATCGGGAGCGCTGGCTATCGAGGTCTTATCAGATCGGGAAGGAGGCCGTTCGGCCGAGACCTAAAGGTGACGTTGCAGGCTTTGTCTTCGACGGGACCTCCCGGGGTGGCGAGCAGTTGTTGGGTGTACTAAGGCGGGCCGGTGTTGAATCGGAAGAAATCCAAGGCGGCCGGAGATTTGTGAGAATCGACCAGCCATATGGGATGTTCGCGAAAGCACTCATCGAGAGGCAGAAATATCCGCATCTGGCGAACGAGAAGGGCGAGCCGATCGCGCCATACGATGTAACCGCTCATACGCTGTCGCTTCTTTACGGCCAGGAAGTCGAAACCGTCTACGTACCTTATATTCCGAAACGGCCGGACGGCGCATGGGCAAATGACGATGCGCCGTGCAGGCCTCCCAGGCCCAATCAGAATGGGCTATATAAACCGCAAATACCGTCAATGGATGAGGGCTGGACCCGATTTATTTTCGAGCGGCAGCGTTGTTTCACTTTCGAATCTGTCGATACGCGGCAGATCAGGCAAGCGATCCCTCGGAATATTAATTATTTAGTGTTTGCGGATCAATCCTCCAACCAGCTCCTCAACGGCTATGCGCCGGGCACGATGCCGGATGAGTATGTGGGCGGTGTCGGAAAGGAAGGCGTTGAGAACCTGAAAAAGTTTGTCGAGGCGGGCGGCACGCTCGTTTTTCTGAACCGCTCGTCCGAGTTCGCGATTCGTGAGTTCAACCTGCCGGTAAAGGACGTTACACGCGGCCTCGCCCGCAAGGACTTTTACATCCCCGGCTCGATCCTCCGCACCGAGCTCGACACCACGCACCCGATCGCCAAAGGAATGCCGCAGCAGTCGATCGCCTGGTTCGAAAACTCCCCCGCATTCGAGATCCAAACCGACCCTCTCGCCTTATCGCGCAATTTCAGGATCATCGCGAGCTATCCGAAAGACCCGAAGCAGATCCTGCTCTCCGGCTGGGCCCTCGGTGCCGAAAAGATCGCCGGCAAAGCCGCTCTCGTCGAATTCACCATCGGCAAAGGCAAAATCGTCCTCTTCGGCTTCCGCCCACAATACCGCGGCCAGTCGCTCGCGACGTTTCCGTTGCTGTTTAATGCGATCTCTCAGTAGTTTTTAGCCACGAATAACACGAATGGAAGACCGAATTCTTTACAAAGACCTTTCGTACAAAATCGTGGGACTTGCGATGCAAGTACATACCGAGCTTGGTTTCGGTTTTTTGGAAAAGGTGTATGAAAACTCATTGATGGTTATCTTCGAAGAAGCCGGGATTAAAGCCCTTCAACAAGTGCCTATCATTGTTCCATTTCACGGCAAGATCGTCGGTGAATATGTTGCCGATATCGTTGTCGAAAATTCAATTATATTGGAACTCAAAGCATTAGACCGCATCGCCGAAATCCACAAAGCACAGACCTTGAATTATCTGAAAGCAACAAGCTTCCGACTGGCTCTTTTACTCAACTTCGGAAAGCACAGAATGGAATACGAACGCCTTGTTTTGTGATTCATTCGTGCAATTCGTGTAATTCGTGGCTAATTTCTCTTCCGATTTTTCAAACTTTTCATATACAATTTCGTAAATCTTCATTGAAGGCCACAAAGCAAGACCAATAGTTGGTCGGCTTCGTGTGGGCAAAATGCTCATACTTCTTACAATTCTCCTGTCGCTCGCTGCCGTCTCGGCATATTTCCTATTTTTCAAGCCCCGAAACGCTGATCGAGAGCTCGAGTTCGAGCGTGTCGGCTTCATTCCGGAAACCACCAATTTGCGGCCGCTCTTCGAGCCGACGGCTGAGGAACTTGAAACTGAAAGACGAGACGAAGAACTGCGCTTGACCGAGATCGAAGCGGAAAAAATTGAGGCCGCCAGGCACGAAAAGGCGTTAGACTTTCAGAACAAGTTGGACACATGGCGGGCCTCGCCAAATAAGAAAGGTTTTGTCGAACTGCTTGATGAAGCAGGCGAAGACGGTTCGTGGTTTGCCGATGCAGCTGAAACTGCCGCACAAGCTTTACAAGACGGCAAGATCGAAAAGCTTTCCGCTAACGATCTTGCACAGATGCTGGAAAGCCATTTTTGGCTGATTCCGGCGGAACAACGGACACCGGGCGTGAGTTACCGATTTCAAACGGTACTCAAGAGTTTGCGCTCGGCGTCCGTAACACAATGACAAACTCAAAAGATTTGAGGTAACAAATGGACAACTATCTTCCCCTGATCTTCATGGGCGTAGCCGTTATTATCGGCCTCGCCATCATCTGGTACGTCATCACGCGCTTTTTGGTGAATATCGGCGCGAAAGAGGTGGGCATCAAAGAACGTCGCTATCTCGGCCGCCGGATGCCGCAGGGCCGCGTCGTCGCGACCGACGGCGAAGTCGGCTTGCAGGCCGACGTTCTAAAACCGGGCCTGCATTTTGTGCTTTACCCGGTCGAACGCGTGGTTCAAAAGGTGCCGCTCGTTGAGATCGGCGCGGACGAGCTTGGAGTTATCGAGGCGATCGACGGCGAACCAATGCCGATGGGCAGCATTTTCGCACCCGACCGCGCTCAGAACGCCCACAATAACTTTCAAGACCCAATCGCGTTCATAAAACAGGGCGGCGTGAAAGGTATTCAGTTGAGAACGCTTCCGCCCGGAAAGTGGGCAATTCACCCTTACCTCTTCCGAGTTTCCATTGCTTCGACAACGGTCGTTCCTCCGGGAAAGGTCGGCGTTATCACGGCAGCAGACGGTTCCCCGCTCGACGCGGGTCGTTTGCACGGTAAGGCGATAGCGAATCACAAGAATTTTCAGGACGCCGAGGCGTTCATATACAACGGCGGCCAGAAAGGGCCGCAGGTCGAGATCTTGACGCCCGGCACATATCGCATCCATACGATGTCGACATCGATCGATGACAACAGCACGCAGGCGGGCCTTTTCGATGTGCGGTTTTTTGAAGCGACGATGATCACGGAAAATCAGATCGGCCTGGTCGAGGCTCTCGACGGGTCGCCGCTCGATCCGCGTGATTACGTCGCGGCACCGGTCGCCGGACACGACAATTTCCAGGATTCGAACACGTTCATTGCCGGCGGCGGCCAGCGCGGCCCGCAAAAGGACATTCTGCTTCCGGGCACTTACTACATCAACCCGCTGCTGTTCAAGGTGATCCTTGAATCCGCAAAAGAAGTTAAGCCGGGCGAAGTCGCGGTCGTC
>JBJMGN010000079.1:0-4935 GCA_045807885.1 Pyrinomonadaceae bacterium
ATAGTTGGAATAATTGGGTTTATCGGCGTCGATAAAGACCAGATCGAAGGTTTCAGGGAGCGTTGGTATGATCTCGGTCGCAAAACCCAGGTGAAATTCAATGGATTTGGAGTATTCCGACCGTTCAACGAACGACTTGGCGACCTTATTTGTATCTTCCTGTATATCCAATGTAATTACTTTCCCGCCCTCGGCAAGCCCTTCGGCAAAGCAAAGAGCCGAATAACCGAGATAAGTGCCAATCTCAAGCACTATTTTGGGCCGGATCATCTTTGAGAACATCGCCAAAATGCGGCCTTGAACGAAGCCGGAAAGCATTGCTTTGTCTTCATAATGGGCGTAGCAATGCTCGCGCAGTTCTTTCAATACCGCGCTTTCGTCGGATGTAAAGTTTTCGGCGTAATTTTGGATCTCTTCAGTAAATATCATAGGTCTACTCTGACAAGCCCCCGTTTTATGGCAGTTGTGGCGGCCGAAGTTCGGTCGGAGACGCCGATCTTTCCGAAAATATTCTGGATATGAGATTTCACGGTGTTTTCGGAAATGTCGAGGGTAAAGGCGATCTCTTTATTCGACATACCGCCGACGATCATCCGAAGCACGTTGGATTCGGCTGGCGTCAGCTCCTCCCGGCCGAGATTTTGACTCAAAACGCGGACTATTTCGTCGGGAATGTATTTCTTTCCAGCAGCGACGGTCCGGATCGCTTTTACCAACTCATCAGGCGAAATATCTTTGCAGATGTATCCGGCGGCACCTTTTTTCAAAGCTCGTGTTATCTCAGCGTCGCCGGCATGCTCCGCCAGAACGATGATCTTTGCTTTCGGATCTTCGATGAAATAGTTTTCGAGATCGTCAATCGAGCAATGATCAGGAAATCTAAGACCAAGTATTGTCACATCAGGATGCAATTCTTTGAATTTTGTAAAACCGTCTATGTTCGAACCCGACTCGCCCGCGATAATTAAATCATCGGTTTGTGCAATGACCGATTTGATCCCGAGGCGTGTCAAAGATTGCACTTCTACGACCAAAATCCTAATCTTGTTCGACATCACATGTAGATCCTAAGGTTTGTTCGTTGACGTAGCCGTTCCTTTAAGCTGCTTTAGCGTTTTTTGCAGGCTTTCGGCGTCTGGCGCGTCTGGATTCAACGTAAGGTAAATTTCGAGCTCTTTCGCTGCGAAGATGTACTCCTCCTTTTCTAGATAAATTGATGCCAGAATGCGATGAGCCTCTTTCATCTCGGCGGCGCCGATAGTGATGGCCAAACTCAGCTCCTTTTCAGCATCATCATATTTTTTTTGTGCTGCCAGAGCGCGGCCGAGGAAAAGGTGGGCGACGGGTGAAAGTTCTTTTGCCTTTACCGCATCGCGCAATAACACTTCGGCTTCAGCATACCGTTTTAAACGCACAAGAACGATTCCACGATTTATAAGCGGTTCGAATGCGTCAGACTTGATCTTCAAGGCAGACTGAAGTGCGTTATCAGCTTTTTCCAGCTCGTTAAGCATTGCGAACTGGACCCCAATTTCGGTCATGGCGACCATGAATTCTGGATAGGCCTCAACGGCAAGTTTCAGTTGCTCAACTGCGCCTAGGTGATCACCAACTTTGGAAAGTTCGAGACCTTTTGCGTAATGTTCCATGGCCCTTTTGGGAACGCCCGCATTTTCTGTTCTGATCACCGCGGGCTTTTCCAGCTGATTTCGTTTTGCTCTGAGCCGAAGGGTAACGTTAAAGGTCTGAGATTGTGCGCCGCCCGGCAATGCCACCTCGATCTGCTCTGATGTCGTTTCGAAATCTTCTTCTCCATCGACGGTGAGTGTGTATGTACCATTGCGGATTTTGGTAAAATTAAATCTGCCCCGATCGTCGGTTGTCGTAATCACCTCTCCGGCGGTCAGTGACGAAAGCCGTATTCTAATTCTGGAAGTGACCTGCAGGCCTGAGGGAAGAATGACCATCCCCAAAATGTAATTTTTGCCGTTAAAGTCGGTACGGGTCGATTCGTCAGCACCACCGGCGATTTGCGAGAAAATGTAGAAAGGCGTCAACCCGAAAAACAACGTGGCCAGAATCATCTGCAGCGATCTCAATTTCATTTGTGTTCCCCTTTCGCAGAAGCAATCAACCAGATGCGAGTTCGGCAGCAAATTCAACTAGCGGTCGTATCAGATCGGTCTCGTAATTCGTTTTCACGTTTTGCATGACCGCGGTCATTCGCTCAAGGCCCATACCTGTATCGACTGATGGCGCGGGTAGCGGCGTGAGTTTGAACGAGCCATCCATTTCCTGGGTGCGGTTGAACTGCATAAAGACCAGGTTCCAGATCTCGATCGTGGTATCGCCGGGGCCGTTTACCCAGCGAGCGCTGTTCTTTTCAGGGTCAAGAGGATCATCGCCCATGTAATGGAAGATCTCGGAACAAGGACCGCAGGGACCCGTATCGCCCATTTGCCAAAAATTGTCCTTGCGGCCAAAACCCAAAATCCTCTCGGGACGCGCACCGACCTTTTCCCAAAGCGCACGCGCCTCATCATCGGGACCAACCTCATCATCGCCCTCGAAAACGGTGAACCACAAACGTTCCGGGTCGAGCTTAAACTCATTCACCAACAGGTCCCAGGCATAACGGATCGCTTCTTCTTTGAAATAATCGCCAAACGAAAAATTGCCGAGCATTTCGAAAAAAGTATGATGGCGGGCGGTCTTGCCAACCTCATCAAGATCGTTGTGCTTGCCGCCGGCCCGTAGGCATTTCTGCGACGTGACGGCACGCGTGTAATCGCGTTTTTCCAGCCCGAGGAAAACGTCTTTGAACTGGTTCATCCCGGCGTTTATAAATAGCAGTGTTGGATCGTTCGCTGGGAGCAGCGGAGATGAATGCACAACCTTGTGCCCGTTGCGCTCGAAATAATCGAGGAATTTCTGCCTTATTTGATTTCCGGTCACGGAAAAATGGTAGCACAAAAACGTTTTGGCTTTTGCCCGGAAAGCTATTGGAAGCGTTCATACGCCACCTCCGTCTCGCCAACCGGGTCCCGTTTTAACAGGTAGATTCGGTCTTTCCAGCCTGTTCCACCGTGATTTACCATTTCGAAACGGATCCGCGATTTTTCGGCCGACCCGACCCGTCGCCTGAGCGTCAGTTCGTTCCCGACGATCGCGTACGCACCATCGCCCGCGAAGGTGTTCGTTTTTATATGCAGATATTCGTAATTGAGATCTGTGGTTTTGTACGTCGAACCGAGCGCGCCGACCAAGGCGTAATTGCCGTTTGCCGCGAATAGATATTCGCCGATCGTCCCGCTTTCGCTCATTACCCACCGGCCGATTATGCGTTTCGAAGGCGGTTCTTCAATGGGGCTGACGGGCGGGGCATTCTTCACCGTGAACGAGTTGAAAAACCGGCGCCAGCGATCGTACTTGAGGCAATCGGAATGAGCCAGCAGGCTGGCATTATGGCGTGCTGCGACGATCGCTATCTCCGAGCCGGCGCGAACTACCAGAGCGACACCATCTTCAAATCCTTCATATCGGGCGCCGTCAGCGCTCGGCTTTTTCATCCCAGCTTCGAGCATCGCGAATTGCTGCCCGCCCGGAAGCAGTCCTTTCGAAAGCGTGAACTGCTGCTCGCCGCTTTTCTGGAACTGCCAGCCGGGATACATCGTGGTGAGCACAGAAACGGCGTCATGTTCAAGATCGCCGGACGATCGTTGCGGAGGGAAGATAAGGATTAAGCACGAACCGCCTGGAGCCTCAAGGCGAACGTGATCCGCCATTTTCTGGGACTTCCATCCCGCGGGTGAAATGTATTCGTATCCGTCTGACCAATCCGGTGGGAATGCCTTGAACGTAGCGGATGATCCCAAAATGATCGCCGCCATCGCGATCAAATACTTCATTTTTATTTGAACCTCCGAGATCTGTCTCAGCTCTATTTCTTTACAAACTTCAGTGCCGCCGCATTGATGCAATATCGGAGACCTGTCGGCTGCGGTCCGTCATCGAACACGTGTCCGAGGTGGCCCTTACAGCGAGCGCAGGAAACCTCCGTTCTCGTTTCCCCAAGGCTACGGTCCTCGTCCTCGATCACGTTCTTTTTGTAGATCGCTTCGTAAAAGCTTGGCCACCCGGTTCCGGATTCGAATTTTGCTTTTGAATGGAATACCGCAAGCCCACACGCCGCGCAGTAATAGATCCCATGCTCGTGATTCTTTTCGAGAGCGCTGGTGTAAGGCTGCTCCGTCCCTTTCTCCCGGAGGATGTAATACTGCTCCGGGGTTAGGATCTTTTTCCATTCCGCGTCCGACTTCTCGATCTTCACGCCGTCAAATTTCTCGCTCGAGGACGTCGCAGCTACCTTCACAGGATTCGGTGAAGGTGCCGCATCAAGGGACTCGAAAGTTTTGATCGATCGCGTCGCCGCGACCGCAAAAACCGCCAACAAAAGAAACGCCGAAATGATTATGCCTACCTTGATTTTCATGATCGCCTGCCTATAAAAGTTTATCCTACCGATCGCCGAATTTCGAAAGAAAAAGGCCCGCTCCTGCAAGCGGGCCGTAAAGTAGTTCAATTAAACTAGTTCGGAAGTACAACACTGTCGATCACGTGGATTATTCCATTTGACTGTCGGACATCCGCAATCGTGACGGTCGCCATTCCGCCTTTTTCATCCTTCAGTACGACGTTTTTTCCGTCCACCATCGCCCAAAGCTTTCCGCCGGCGACAGTTGTGAACTCGGCCCGACCGTTTCCTTTCTTGATGGCAGCAACGATCGATTTCGAATCAAAACTTCCGGCCACAACGTGATATGTCAAGATCTTTGTTAAAGTCGCTTTGTTTTCCGGTTTGAGAAGTGTTTCGACTGTGCCGGCCGGCAGTTTGTCGAAGGCGCTGTTTACCGGTGCGAAAACCGTGAAAGGGCC
>JBJMGN010000080.1:0-6751 GCA_045807885.1 Pyrinomonadaceae bacterium
CCCCCTTAAAAACGTACCAATTATATACACATTAAGACGCTATTTCTCGTGTGCGGGACAAATTTAATCAAAATTTACAAAAAAGTCAAGTTTTCTACTGCTTTAGAAACAAAAATTGTTACAAAAGCCGATTTTTTAGCAAAATTCTGATTTTGCTCACGAATTTGGGGCAATTATCGCATCGGCAAACTTTCATTTTGGTCTGCGATAATACTGGAGCCGGCAGTTCCGAGGCATAATTACTGATTATTTAACCTGACGTTCAGTTCGCGGCGCTAGAGTGCTTTTGAAATGAAAAATCAGGTAAGAATTATGATTCGAAGCGGAACTTTATTTGCCTATAAATTATCGAAATTGCGATCTTTTGATTAAACGATGAAAAGCCGTTTTTGCGGTCTGCTTCAGCGGAGGGGTCAAAGTTTGCAAACACACGACTTATTTTTAGTTTCACCACAACTCGGAAAACAAGTCTTTGGATTGGTAAGACCAGGGTTCGATTTTGAATCCGAAAAGGTCAAGAAAAATCCAAAATCTTAGACATTTTGTGGTAATTAAGCAATTTTCTTAATCAAATTTATTAGGACAAGAGGTCAAACTAAATGACAAAAAGAATCAGTAAAGGACTGTTCGCGATCATCGCAATCGCGATCATCGGCGTAGCAACCGCCTTTGCACAGTCAACCGTTACTGGCGGAATTAGTGGCAAGGTCAGCGACCCACAGGGCGCCATTGTCACCGGAGCGGCGGTAACGATCACGAACATCGGAACAAATGCTTCATCTACGGTGACGACTGCAAATGACGGCGTTTTTAAGGTCACAAATCTCCAGCCAGGAAAATACTCGGTGGAAACAACCGCATCAGGCTTCGGTAAGGCAACCGCTGAAGTTGTGGTTGAAGTCGGAGCCATCACGAATGTCGACGTGCCTTTAACAGTCGGCGGGGCAACGGGTGAAGTTACTATCACGGCGGACGCACCTGTTGTAAACACAAACGATCCGACAAATGCTACAAATATTAATCAAACTTCTATAAATGAACTTCCGATAAACGGTCGTCGTGTCGCCACCTTTACGCTAATGGCTCCGGGTACCTCACCAGATGGTGGATTTGGTCTTGTGAGCTTTCGTGGTATCTCGAGTCTCCTGAATAACAATACAGTAGATGGCGGTGATGATAATCAAGCCTTCTTCTCGGAAGCTCGTGGCCGAACGCGCATCAGCTATTCGATAAGTCTCGATGCGATCCGTGAATTCCAGGTAAACACTTCAAATTATTCCGCGGAATTCGGTCGAGCCGCCGGAGGTGTCATAAACTCGGTGACCAAAAGCGGAACCAACGATTTTCATGGCTCGGCATTTTGGTATTACAGAAACAACAAATTTGGTGCCCGAAATCCAAGGATCTTCCCGGGTGGAGCAATTCCAGAGGATGGTAAGCCAAAGGATATCCGACACCAGTACGGCGGTTCTGTTGGCGGTCCGATCGTTAAGGACAAACTCTTTTTCTTCTTTAGCTTTGATCAGCAGAAACGTGATTTTCCGGCAGTTGCATTGACCGGAACTTCGACATTCTTAAATCCCATCACGGTTTCAGATCCTGCAACGCGACCCACGCCCGCAACTTGCACGGCTACGAATTTGAGTGCTGGTGAACAGCTTTTCTGTCGAGGCGTATCGCAAACGCAAACAAATACGGCAATTGCTTACTTAACGAACAGAACGGGTGTTGTACCGCGAAAAGGCGATCAAACGTTGATCCTTCCGAAGATCGATTGGGTGATTAATGACAAGCATACGTTTACGGCGGTTTATAATCGCCTGCGTTGGGATTCACCGGCGGGTGTCCAGACTGCCGCGACGGTAACAAATGGAAGGACTTCATTCGGAAGCGACCTTGTTTCATTGGATTCGTATAACTTCCGGCTGAGTTCAGCTTTCAGTCCCACTTTCTTAAATGAGGCGCGAGTGCAGTATAGCCGCGATCTCGAGCAGCAGATCGCCGATACTCCGGACTCGGACGAGGTATTGTCCAGCGATGGATATTCGCCGAGCGCTGCGATCGGTGGAAGTAATGGTATTACCATCGGAAAGCCAAACTTCTTGAACCGGAATGCCTATCCTGATGAAAAGCGATGGCAGTTTGCCGATACGGTAACGCTTACTCGCGGCAAAAGTACGATCAAATTTGGTGCTGATATTAATCAGGTCAACGATCGGTTAGCGGCGTTATTTACGGAATCTGGCGCTTATGTGTATGCGAATATCCAGAACTGGATAACGGACTTTTCATTAGCATCAAATCCGAATACGACTGTCCGAAATTATACGTCGTTCACTCAAGGGTTCGGACCCCTGGAGTTTCGGTTCAAAACGAGAGATTTGAATTTCTTCTATCAACACGATATTCGTCTCGATGCTAACGTTACATTAAACTTCGGACTTCGTTACGAATATCAGCAATTCCCTGAAGCGCAACTCCCTAATCCGGCAGTTCCCCAGACCGGCAACTTCCCGTCAGACAAAGACAATTTTGGTCCAAGGATCGGTTTTGCATGGTCGTTTGGCAAAGATAGCGAAAACGTCGTTCGCGCAGGCTATGGAATGTTCTATGGCCGCATAACGAACTCGGCGATTTCGAATGCGATCACGAATACAGGTCTCCCGGCGGGACAGCGGACGTTTTCACCTTTGGTTTCTGCAGGCCCGGAATATCCGAATATTCTCGGCGCACCCGGAGCGACGACGTTTGGCGGTGACATCATTTTCTTCTCGCCCGACATGCAGAACCCCCGCATCCATCAGATGGATATCGTTTACGAAAGACAAATTGGAAGAAACACGGTAATTTCGTTCACGGGAATGGCAAGCTACGGCCAATACCTTCCGATATTTATCGATACGAATCTTCGCCAGACCGGAGAGCGCACCTACTCATTTATAGACGGACCAGAAGCTGGACGAACCGTTACTGTGCCGATTTTCACCGGCCCACGTCCGAATACGAATTTCGGTGGCATGACCGAGATCAGGAGCGCTGTCTCATCGGATTACTATGGGTTTGTGGCGCAGTTCAATCGCCGCCTTACAAATGGTATCCAGTTTCAGACGAGCTATACATTCTCATCCGCGAAGGATAACGGACAGAACTCGCAAACATTTACTACGCGAAACAGTGTCCTGACCCCATTCGATATTGCAGGCGAGTATGGCCGTTCAAATTTTGATGTTCCGCATCGATTCAGCGCGGGCATGGTTTACGCACCTGGTAACCTTTTTGGGCTTGGCGGCTCTGATGGCCTTGGTCGTGCGATCTTTGGCGGATGGACAATCGCACCAATCGTGGTTGTTTCGTCGGGATTCACTTATTCCGGTGTAACAACCAGCTCGCTCGTGAATGTGCAGAATCTAACTCCTGCACAGGTCAGCGGAGCCGGCCTTCTCGGAGCTGGTGGGTCAACCCGCGTTCCAGGCATCTCGCGAAATGCGTTTCGAACACCCAAGATCTTCAACATAGATCTGCGGCTTTCGCGTAGAATCAGACTCACTGAGACGATGAATCTTGAATTCCTTGCAGAGGCTTTCAATTTATTCAATCGAACTCACGTAACGGGTGTAAATACCACCTATTACACCTTGGTGACCAACTCCGCGACTAATTTAACCTACAGCCCGACTTTCGGGACATTGAATGCGGCAGGTAATAGCTTGTACCGTGAACGGCAGATCCAGTTTGCGGCGCGGTTCCAGTTCTAGTTCAACTTGAAATAAATAGAACCTCTGGCATGCTTCTTCGGAAGCGTGCCTTTTTTTGTTTGTGGGAATGTATAATCGCAATCGAATGCGGATTTTGCATGTTTCATCGGCTCGTACTTTTGGCGGCGGCGAGCGGCATTTTGTCGATCTGACGCGTGGTCTTGCCGCGCGCGGACATGAGGTGTTCGCAGCGTTTCGCCCGACTTGCGAATGGAAGCACGAGCTCGATTTCCTCCCTCATCCCAATCTTTACAAAGTTTCGATCAGAAATTCCTTTGGCATATTAAGCGCAATGCGGATCGCAGATTTTGTACGTGAAAACAAGATAGACATCGTTCATGCACATGTCGCCCGCGATTACATACCTGCGAGCATTGCTTGCCTGGCATCGAACGCCGAGTTCGTTCTTACACGCCACTTGATGCTCCCGTTAAAGCCTTTTAATCGCTTCGCTCTTAAAAACCTTTGCCGGGCGATCGCTGTTTCAGACGGAGTTGCTGTTGAGCTGAGGAAAGTGTTCCCGAAAGAAAAGATCGTAGTGATCCACAACGGAATCGATATCACATCGAGAAACATTGAGTCACGAGATGATCTGCGAAATGAATTCCGCACTTTTCATGGCATCCCATTGGATGCTCCGCTTATTGGAACGCTCGGGGAATTAAAGCAGCTTAAGGGGCAGCGTGAATTTGTGCTCGCGGCCGCGGAAATAACCAAAACCCAGCCCGAATGCCGGTTCGTGGTTGTTGGCCGCGACAATTCTGCTGATAAAAAATTTCGCCGCGATTTAAAACGTCTGGTCGAGATCATGGGCCTAAAGGGGAAATTCCTTTGGCTCGATTGGCTCGACGATGCGCGGCCGTTCCACGCCGGTATCGATGTTTTTGTTTCGCCATCGCGATCTGAAAGCTTTGGTCTCGCGATGTTAGAGGCGATCGCCAGCGGAGCTCCGGTGGTCGCAACCGAAACGGATGGTGCGAAACAGCTTCTCGGAATGAATGGCGATCTTGTACCCGTAGAAGATCCGGTAGCGTTAGCCCGAGCTGTCGACGCCCTAATTCGAGATCAGAAGTACAGCGATGAGATCGCTGCCCGAGGACTCAAGCGGGCACAAACGATGTTCGATGTAGAGAGAATGGTTGTGGAAACAGAGGGTTTGTACGAAGAAATCTTGAAAGAAAAGCGATAGTGGTCCAGGCAGAACCTATTCGTTGATCGACATAAATGCGTCGGGCTCACGTTCACCAAGCTGCGTCGCTGTAACGACTGCTGTGGGATACCGTTTGCTCCCATGCTCACACCAACGCTCGAAAACGTAAGCACCGGGATTCCCTTGACCAACAACATTACTGAAGCAGGTAGCTACTGAACCATCGTACACGGGTTCGTAAATGGGCAGCCTGAAATGCTATAAACATCCGCCTTCAGCATTGGCGGACGTCCAGAAATTCTATAGGTTGTCCATGTTGCGCCTATATGGGTGACCATGCCTCCATGGGACAAATTATTATTGAACCCGAGTTAAGTAACAGATCGCCCATAGTTTTGTAATTGCAGTTTCTAGCTGTTCGAAAACGTCAGCATTGTAACAGCAAACCGTGCCTCGTCAAACAAACCTGGCGGAGCCCAATATCATATTGCAAAAGTTGAAGTTAGACTTGTTTGCGGTTTATCTTATTGAAATGAAACAGCCCTGTCTCCTTCTTGTGCTGCTTGCGGCATTTCTGATGAATAATTTCGCCCAGAGCCCAGCCGACCTTTCTGAAATTTGGGACAAAGAACACGTAACGAACAAGTTGCCTTCAAACGTTCGGCATGCTGATCTGAAGTTGTATCTTGAAAAGCTCAAATCTATCGGGTTGAAGGTTGATGAAGTGGGACGAAGCTTTGCAAATCGGGAGATATACCAGGTCGAATGGGGTAAAGGCCCCAAACGAGTGTTCTTATGGTCGCAGATGCACGGTGATGAGCCGACGGCAACATCTGCGTTGATCGATATGTTCACCGTGCTTCAAAAGAATCGGCACAAGGAGTGGGTAAAACGGATCGAAAAAGAATTGACGATACGTGCCGTCCCCATGTTAAATCCTGACGGCGCCGAATTGTACATCAGACGAAACCTTCAAGGAATCGACATAAATCGTGATGCACTAAATCTTGTAACTCCTGAGGCAAGGCTGCTTAAGCAGCTTCGCGAGGCGTGGCTACCCGAGATCGGCTTCAACCTTCATAATCAAAACGAGCTTACAACCGCCGGCAATACCAATCAGCAAGCATCAATTTCATTTCTCGTCGTGTACGGCGACGAAGCAAAAACCGAAAGTGAGGCAATGCTTCGAAATAAGCGGATCGTCGTACTTATGACCGAAGCTATCAGGCAGTTCATTCCCGGCCATATTAGTCGATACGGTGATGAATATACTGCGACCGCATTTGGCGATAGTTTTTCGGCGTGGGGCACGCCCGTGATCTTGATCGAAACCGGCGCGTTGCACGGCAAAGATGAGATGTATCTGGTGAAGATAAACTTCATCGCATTTCTCACTGCTATGCGCGCTCTAGCCGACGGATCCGAAAAGGCGGCCGATCCCGTCCGTTATTTTGACCTGCCAAATAATTCTTCCGGCAATCTTTTGCATATCATTTTTCGGAACGCAAATGTCATTGATCGGCAGAGCGGCGAGGCAAGTCCGAATGACATCGGGCTGAATTTCGAAAGAAGAAGGGCGCAGTTTTCGGCTCCGGCGACGATCAGAAGGATAGGCGCTCTAACGAGCAATGTCGGATTGGTTGAATATGACGCTTCCGGGTTTTTTGTGGTCGGGCGAATGCTGCCAATAAAGCCCGGCAATCCAGGTGAGCTGCTTTTTTATAAGAAGGACCGAAAGATCGACTGGACCGCGACGGATGTGGAAATGCAATTTGCGCCGGATGCGATACTTTCCTTCGGAAAGTGGCTGAAAGGTGAAGGCGTTGTTCCCACGAAGAAGTAGATT
>JBJMGN010000081.1:0-3330 GCA_045807885.1 Pyrinomonadaceae bacterium
TAGGTCGCGATGTAGATCCACAAAGAGCCGACATGACGCTGGCACATCGTCCAGAAACGCTTCCAAACGCCAAAGTTCATCTTTCGCGTAAGCCAGAATCCTGTGCGTTCCACGGGACCGAGAACCGCGATCTCTTCAGCAGTCGGCGTAAGCGAAGGTTCCGTTGCTTTAACAACTGCCGTATCTGTGGATTTTTCGGCTAGTTCCTCTGCCATAGGCGAATCGATATTTTAGCAAATGGCAGGGTGAACTATTCGATATTGAAATACTTCGCTTCCGGGTGATGGACAATGATCGCAGATGTGGATTGTTCCGGATCGAGCATGAACTCGTCCGTGAGATCGACGCCGATACGTTCCGGCTGAAGGAGCTCGAACAGCTTGGTTTGATCGGCGATATTCGGGCAGGCAGGGTAGCCGAAACTGTATCGGGAGCCTTGATAGCCCTGATGAAACAGCTTCGCCAGCTCCGTTGAATCGCTGCCTGCGATACCCAGTTCTTCGCGGATCCGTTTATGCCACATTTCGGCGAGCGCCTCGGCAGATTCGACCGAAAGGCCGTGGAATAAAAGGTAATCCTGATAGTTGTCCGATTTGAAAAGTTCGGCGGAATACTCGCTGGCTCTGCGGCCCATCGTTACCAGGTCGAATGCAACTACATCGATCTTGTCCGACGCGAAATAGTCAGCCAAGCAAAGATTTTTGCCGCCACGCTGCTCGACCGGCTGTCTCGGAAAAGTAAACCGCAAACGCTCCGTCTTTTCATCGTCTTCGTAAATGATCAGATCGTTTCCGTTGCTGTTGCATGGGAAATACCCGTAAACCAGTTTCGCTTCAAGCAGTTTTTCTCGGATCGCTTTTGCTTTGATCTCTGCGAATTTGGGATAGACGGTTTCGTTCAGGATCGCTTCGTATTCTTCCTTAGACCTCTTTCCCTGCTTGAACTGCCACTGGCCCTTGAACAAAGCGGTCTCGTTGATAAAGGCAAACACCTTCGTCAGATCGGGGATCTCCACGACCTTTGAACCGTAAAACGGCGCTTTTGGAATGTGGCCGCCGACGGAAACTTCGGAACGAATGGTGTGAGTTGTATCGTGCGAAGACCGCGGCGAGATTCGAGCAGCAACCGCTCCGAGTTTTGCGTCTTCGCCAACAAGATCTTCGGAGTCAGTTGTCAGTTGTAGGTCGTCGGATATCAGTGGAGATCCGTTGCCCGCTGCCGCTGTTTTGGCTAATGGTTCTTTAGACTGTCCAGCTCCTCCGGACTCCTTCGTCGTAAGTTCGTCCATCGCATGCAAACCGTCGAAAGCGTCGCGCGCATAAAAAAGCTGGCCCTTATAAAGGGGAATGAGATCGGCATCCACATAGCGCCGATTCAACGCCGCACCGCCGAGAATCACAGGCACGTTTATGCCTCTCTCGTTCATCAGTTCGAGGTTGTCGCGCATTATAAGCGTTGATTTTACGAGAAGGCCGCTCATCCCGATCGCATCGGCTTTCGTCTCTTCCCACGAACGGAGGATGTCGTCGATCGGCTGTTTGATGCCGAGATTTACGACCCTATAGCCGTTGTTCGTAAGGATGATGTCGACCAGATTTTTGCCGATGTCGTGTACGTCGCCCTTGACCGTTGCGATGACCATTGTGCCTTTATTCGAACCCTCGACACGGTCCATAAAGGGCTCGAGAAATTTGACCGCGGCTTTCATCGCTTCGGCAGACTGCAAGACGAACGGCAACTGCATTTGCCCGCTGCCAAAAAGGTCGCCGACCGTTTTCATTCCATCCAGTAAAATGTCGTTGATGATCTCGAGCGGCGGATATTTTTCCATCGCCTGCTTCAAAGAATCTTCGAGGCCTATTTTTTCGCCGTCGATGATGTGATGCTTGAGCCATTCCTCAACAGGTAGATTGGTAATGTCCGGCTTGATCGACTGGGCCGATTTCCCTTCGAACATCGTCGAAAATTCGCCAAGCGGATCGTAGGTGCAAACATCTCCATCAAATTTCCGGCGGTCATAGATCAGATCGCGCGCTGTGTCGATCTCGTGTTCGTTGAAGCGAATCAACGGCAGGATCTTGGATGCATTCACGATCGCCGAGTTCATTCCGGCCTCGACGCAATCATGAAGAAATACCGAATTCAAGACGACACGAGCGGCGGGATTCAGGCCGAAAGAAATATTCGAAACGCCAAGAATGATGTTGGCATCGGGCATTTCGGCACGAATTTCCCGGATTGCATTAATGGTTTCGTCTGCGTTCTTTCGATCTTCCTCGATCCCGGTAGAGATCGGCAATGCAAGTGGATCGAAGAAAATATCATGGCCGGGAATGCCGAACTCGGCGGCTTGTTTGTACGCGCGACGAGCGATTCTCAGCTTATCGACGGCGGTTCGCGCCATGCCGGTTTCGTCGATCAAACCGATAACGACCGACGCGCCGTACTCCTTAGCAAGCCCAAGCACCTTCAAAAATCGCGGCTCGCCGTCTTCGTAGTTCGTCGAATTAAGAATGCACTTGCCGCCTGCGTGTTCCAGGCCTGCTTCCATCTTTTCCCACTCTGTAGAGTCGAACATCAGCGGGATCTTTACGCTCGTCGCAAGCCGCGAAGCAAGCTCGTGCATATCGGCGACGCCGTCACGGCCGACGAAATCGACGTTCACGTCCAGAATATGTGCGCCTTCCTTCTCTTGCGACTTGGCAAGATTAATAAGGCCGTCCCAGTCTTCTGCATCGAGCAGGTCACGCATCTTCTTCGAGCCGGAAGCATTCACGCGCTCACCAACGATCAGGAAGGAAGCATCCTGCGTATACGGCTGTTGAAAATATATAGACGAAGCGGAAGGAGCGAGCCTCGCATTTCGCTGTTTTGGCGAGATCGAACCTAGCCGCTCGACAAGCTGCCTTATATGTTCGGGAGAGGTTCCACAGCAGCCGCCGACAATATTCGCGCCGAAATCTTTCGCAAAATGTTCGACCTGTGCAGCAAAGCTGTCGGGCGTTTCGTCGTAATACTGCTGTCCATCGCGAACCTCCGGCAAACCGGCGTTCGGCAAAACTGAAACAGGCAGCGGCGAGTTTTCGCAAAGATATCGAAAACTATCGGTCATGTGCTTCGGCCCGGTGCCGCAATTCATGCCGATGACATCGATCGGGAATGGTTCAAGGGCAGTCAACGCCGCACCGATCTCCGTGCCATTGAGCATCGTGCCGAAAACCTCGATCGTTACCTGCGCGATCACCGGAAGCTTGATCTTGTTTTTTTCAAAATGCTCGAATATTGCCGCGAGCGCCGCTTTGGTCTGTAAAAGATCCTGGCATGTTTCAA
>JBJMGN010000082.1:0-3534 GCA_045807885.1 Pyrinomonadaceae bacterium
CACTCATTATCTCATCCTAATGCTAGCGTTGAGAACTGGCAAACAATATCACACTGAACAAAAACGCTCAACGCGCTTGGGAACTCGCGATTGATTCGCAAACCCGCAGGTAATGCAGAATTCAGAGTTCGGCGTTCCGAGTCCAGCGATCATATCGAGGTCGCGCCGGGAGCGGCACGGGAATTGACTAGTGTTATATGAAAAAGGGGGAAATGAACGCAATGAAGATAAGTGATGTAATGACAAAGGATCCGTCGTATTGTTTTGATACGACGGGGCTGACGGAAGTGGCGAAGATGATGGCCGATTGCGATTGCGGCAGCATTCCGGTCGTCGATGGGCCGGATACAAAAAGACCGATCGGAACGATAACAGACCGCGACATTGTGATCCGCACGGTCGCGCACCATAAGAACCCGTTGACCATGGTGGCCGGCGAAGTGATGACGACCGGCCCGATAACGGTTAGCGAGGACGCTAGCTTTGAAGACGCTTGCGCGGCGATGGAAAGCGCCCAGATCCGCAGGATACTCGTGGTCGACAAGAACGGCGCCTGCTGCGGGATCGTGGCCCAGGCCGATATCGCGGCCAAAGCCGGCGAACATGAAACGGCGGAGCTAGTAAAGGAAGTGTCGGCGTGAACAGTTGACAGTGGGCAGTGAGCAGCGAAGGGTCAACCACAAATAGAAAGAGGCTCCATTGAGCCTCAGCTTAAAGAAAAACAAATCATAGGTTAGTCGAGTATGTTTTGACGCATCGGTGACGCGACGCCGTAGAACAGAGCGTTATAGGGCGCGGAATACGATTGGTCGATCGACGCTACCAGATCGCTTGCGGGAATCTGCACATCTTTGTCACCCCAAGGGTTATTGAAATAGGCATTGTCACCGAGGATGCCGGTGATCACGACCGCATGAATGCCGTCCGCGGTCGCCGGCTGCTTACCTCCGCGAGCGGCGCCATAGTTGAAATTCGCTACAAAATGATTGAGCACCAGCGGGCCCGACTGGCTAAGCAGATTGTCGATATTTTCCTTGTTGAAAGGCGTCGGCGGCCGAGAGATCATCGCAAAACCCGCACGCTCGAGCCGTTGGGTGTATAGTCCCTGAACGGCTGCTCCTGGAATGCAGGAATTGTTCGGGTCGGCGCCGCCGGTGAGGTCGGGAGTGCTGAAATCGCTGCCGCCTTGCGCCTGCCAGTACCGCTGGACCATAGCAGCACAAACTACATAACAGATCGGACTGACAGACTGGGTCAGTATCGGAACGTCGTATCTCATGTTAAATCCTCCTGTGCCGCCGCGAGAGAATTAATGATCGCGAGGCCACACCACAGGGACGAATCCCATCGTTCGATTTGCGGTTGAAAGGAATTCGACGTTTTCAGAATCCCATCTTCATTTATCTAAAATCTTTGATCATGATCGCGTTTCCGAAGCCTTCGGCGCGGACGATCGCTATGCGTTTGCCGTCAGGTGAATATTCACGGCGGGCTATGCCGGGAACGTCGAAATCGGTTATCTGCTTTCCGGGGCTGCCATCAACAGGGACCTGATAAAGGTTTTGCTTTTCGCCGGGTGCGATGACGACGACGATATTCTTGTCATCAGGTGTCCAGACCGGGCCGCGAACAGGATTTGTATCGCCGGGAACGTCCAGGGTTTTTAGGGGCTGCCCACCATCGGCCGGATAGATCGCCACTTTATTCCAGACCTGCGCTTCTGAATCAAGCAGAAAACAAGCGAAGCGCGTGCCGTCGTTCGAATATCGCGGCTCGGTCGCAAGTGCATCCGGGGTAAGGACCTGCCCCTCACCACCGTTGATCGGCACTCGTAGGATCCTTGGCGGACCATTCACGAATGCAGAATAAATGACCCATTTCCCGTCGGGTGAAATGTGAGCATTGTCCGCACCGGTATTCTTTGTAAGAACAAGCGGATTTCCACCGCCAATATCTATCCGGACAAGTTCGCCGCCGTTTTGCATGGAAGTATAAACGACGTAACGCCCGTCCGGGGAAACAGTAGGAACGAGCTTTGGTGACTTGTCACCGGTCAGCGCCCGCGCGTTACTGCCGTCGGCATTCATTATCCAGATCTCGATATCTCCGGATTGGTCCGATGAATAAACGATGCGGCCATCAGGGGTCCAGCCAAACCCCCAAGTGTCGCCGCTCGCGGGCATGACCTGCTTTGCATTCTCGGGTTTCAGGTCGGGTGATACCCAAACCGCCGAGCGAGCAAACACCTCGCCCGTGACGATCGAACTTCCATCGCTTGTGACCGAGACGCCGTAGTTACCGTTAATATTATTCGTCAATTTGCGATAGTCGCCTTTTGGATAGGAAACTTCCCAGATCTGACCCATAAGAAAAGAACTATCCCGGGCGACGATCAGCAGCGAATCGCCGCTCGGGTGCCAAACAAGGTCACTGAGTTCATCAAATCTTTTTTCGCCGAGTTCGGTTATCGATCCATCAGCTACAGATATCAACGTCGGGATCACACTCGGATTTGGGGCGAGCGTATCATTACCACAACCGACAGCCAAAAACTTTGCGTCCGGGGACCAGGCGGCAGACGTGGTTAAGAACTTACTGCCGGTCACTGTTGCGATCTCGCTCTCGCTACTTCCATCAGCATTTGCGATAAAAACGGATTCTTTTACGGTTGCGACATCCGATCGTTTGAAGGAAAGCCGCTTTGCGTCCGGTGAAAACTGGACCTCATACGCATTTGAGAGGAATTTTGTCGGCGTTCCGCCAAGGGTCGGCACACGAAATACAGTCGGAGATTCTTTGGACGAGCGTCCGCCGGCATTGTAGTAAACAAAACTTCCGTTTGGCGAAAATGCAATGCCCCAAAATTCGTCCGATTCGCCGGGTTTTACGACGTTGACGGTACTCCCTGTTTCGACCTGTTTGATCCAAAGCGATTGCTGACCGCCTTCGAGTTTCACATAGACCATGAACTTGCCATCAGGCGAGATCACCGGTTCGCGAGTGCGGCCATCGCCGGAGAGACGCTGCGTGGTAACAGCATTGGATGTTCGCTGAGTCGGTGCGGATGTTGAGAGATCGAGAAACTTGTAGATGCCGTAACCGAAACCTGTCAGTACTAAAGCTGCAATAACGGTTAGAAGCAAGGCGCGGAACTTATGCTGCTTGACCTCGTTCGAAATGAAATCGCCGCTTGAATAGATCTTTGTTTCCCGTTCCGCGGTCGTCCTGCCAGAGGACGAGATCCCCTCGGGCATTAATGCAGTCACCGGATCGTCGGCCGACCCAGGCCCGTCAAGCAGCGCGGCACCATCGTCGAGACAAAAGTTCAATGTCTCATCGGTATAATCTCGCCTGCATTCAGGGCAGCGTTTCATCGCATTCAATAATCTGCGAATTTTGTTGATGGAGCAAGAGTTCGTGATCAGCGGATCGTGTCGTAGACGAACGAGCCCACGGGAACCGTCAAAACCGGCACGCCGGCCTGCCTGAGAACGCGTTCGCTGTGGCTGCCGCGCAATCCATCGAGGAAACCAT
>JBJMGN010000083.1:0-15826 GCA_045807885.1 Pyrinomonadaceae bacterium
CGCAAAGGGCTGTAAGCATCTTGACCAAAGCCGTCGCGAACTTTAAACTCTAAAATTCACGCCGGAGTGGCGAAATTGGTATACGCACCAGACTCAAAATCTGGCGGGAGCAATCCCATGTCGGTTCGAGTCCGACCTCCGGCACCAAATCTCAAACTGTCCCACTGTCCCACGTATATTTTTCGCGAGTTACGCGCGTTCCATTTTTTTGAACAAATGGGACGGCCTAAATTATTCTGTTGATTAGATTTATAGCGAAAAATCGTTCCATTCTGCGCGAGTGCAAGAAATGGGACGGTTTGTGCTCGCAAATTGCTGGAAACATAAGGTTTAGGCGGTTTGAACGGTCGGTTGCAGGTTTTGTAATACAAAGTATTACAGTCCTCTCGATACAGGGTTTCCGAATTCTGCATTCCGCATTTCTTCTAGCCCTCCCTTACGGTGAGGCTTCTGCGACGTTCATATGTTCGATTTTCAAGGATCAATGGGCGCAGTTCGGCCGCAGTCTGGCAATGCAACAGTGTATCATGCATTGCACGTACTGTAGATAGTTTTGTTCATGAAACGGTTACCAAGGTCTAGCGGCCGGCCGCGAAGGAACAATTGCCGAGGCGATTAGAGGGATACGATCTAGAAATCTCGCTCGACTGGCGAATAGCCACACCGACGACGGCGTGTTGGCTCGAATCAATAAACAAAAGGAGCATGGCAAACGCCGTGAACCGCGGAAAAACCCATAGCAACCGCAAATGCTAAGTGTTTTATGCCCGTCTGATACAGATGTATCCTTTGCTAATGCATAAATCGGTAACGACTTGGATAGCAGTGTTCTTAGTTTCGTTTGCAGGACGTCAAATTAGCCCGGCGCAGGAGTATTGAAACGATGCTCCTAGAGGATTTTGATTATGAACTGCCCGGTGAATTGATCGCTTCGGAGCCATTGGCGGACAGGGCTGCGTCGCGCGTTCTACATTTGGATCGCGCGAAAGGTTTGCTTAGCGATAAGCAATTCGTTGACCTGCCGACGCTGCTTCGCGAGGGCGACGTACTTGTTTTCAACAACACAAGGGTCTTCCCTGCGCGTCTCGTGGGACGAACCGAAACCGGCGGAACGGTCGAGCTGCTGCTCGAGGAAGAGCTGGACGGCGGCGGTGTGTGGTCGGCACTTGCAAAACCGGCAAAAAGGCTGCGGCCGGGAAAGAAGATAAGTTTTTCAGACGGTTTCACGTGCGAGGTCGTCGAGCGGATCAACGATGGCCATTTCAGGATCGTGTTCCAGACCGACGACGTTTGGAGCGCGGCAGAAGCAGTCGGCCATGTCCCACTGCCCCATTACATAAAACGGCCCGAAAGCGATGCCGACCGCGAGCGTTACCAAACGATTTTCGCTCGCGAACGCGGCGCGATCGCCGCGCCGACAGCGGGGCTCCATTTTACGGAAACAATACTTGATTCGATCCGCGCTGCCGGCGTTGAATTGGTCGAATTAACACTGCACGTCGGCTACGGCACATTCGAGCCCGTGAGGGCCGAAGACCTTTCCAAACATCAGGTGTTGCCGGAGCGTTTTGAGATCTCGGAATCCTCAGCAAAGCAACTAAATGACGCTCGAAAGGAAGGGCGCAGGATCGTCGCTGTCGGCACGACTACTACGCGGGCTCTCGAGTCCGCGCTCGGCGAAACGAGCGAATTCAAGCCGCAGCGTACGCGGACGAATCTGACAATAACGCCAGGCTACTGTTTTCGCGCGGTCGATGCGATGCTGACAAATTTCCACCTTCCAAAAAGTTCGCTGCTGATTTTAGTTTCTACTTTTGGCGGCCACGAATTTATAATGGAAGCATACAGGCATGCTGTGCGGTCGCGTTACCGGTTTTACAGCTATGGCGACTGTATGTTCATCGAATAGAGAAATGGCGGTTTTGCAGTCCATAAAAAATCTCTTTTATCCGTCCGAGGCCGTCGAGGAAACGATCGTCCCGGCACCGACGACCGATTACATAATCGAGCCGCTTTCGATAGACGACATCGACCGCCTTCTACGGCTGAACCTGCGGTGTTTCAAGCAAGGCGAGAATTATACAAAGCACACTTTTAATTACCTTTTGACGCAGCCGCAGTCGATCGGGCTTATGGCTCAAACTTCTGCGGGCGAAATGGCGGGTTTCGTGCTGCTGATGAACAATCCGGATGGCGCCGCACATATCACAACGGTCGGGGTCGCGCCGGAACACAGACGTCGGGGCGTAGCCAGTGCGCTGATCGATGAACTGGAAACGATATTGCGAAAGAAGGAAGTTTCGACCGTTGTGCTTGAGGTCCGCGTGGGCAACACGGCCGCACAAGACCTGTACTCACGGGCCGGTTATTCGGTCGTGAAACGGATGATCCGCTATTACCATAATGGTGAAGACGGCTTTTTGATGATGAAGTCACTGATCTGAACTTCACGCAATGACCGAATTCAAGCTTCCTAAGATCTATCCCCTGACAGACCGAAACCTTTCGGGCCTTTCACACCTTGAACAATTAATGGCTTTGGCCGAGGGGGGTGCACGGATCGTCCAGATCCGTGACAAGCACGCATCGTCGCGGGAGTACTTTGACTCGGTTCAGCAGTGTTTGAAGTTCAGTTCGGGGAATAACATTAAGCTGATCGTTAACGACCGCGTAGATATAGCTATGGTGCTGAATGCAGACGGCGTTCATCTAGGACAAGAAGATCTTCCGCCTGTCGAAGCAAGAAAATTGCTTGGGCCAAATGTGATCATTGGTTTTTCTACACACACCATCGAACAAGCGGCTGAAGCAACAAGAGCGCCGATAGATTACATCGCATTCGGGCCGATCTTTCAGACCACAACAAAATCCGATCACGAAAATATCGTTGGGCTTGAACTTCTGCAGGAAGTGCGGCAACAAACAGGCGATCTTCCACTTGTTGCCATCGGCGGGATCGATCTGTCGAATCTGGCAGATGTTTTCGCAGCCGGAGCTGATTCCGCAGCAATGATCTCGGCGCTGGTCGCAGACCCGCCAAATATCGCCGAAAACACGCGAAAAGCGCTCTCGATCGTACAAAGTGCCTCCTTGCGTTAAACATTGTACAAAAAGTTCTTGCACTTCGGTTCGGATTCGGCAATAATAGTTTGTGGCGAGCGCCGCATGGCCCGCGCGAAGTTCTTATCCGGTCTCCTTCCCGCACCTTTCCCAGCCCTACCAGGAGCTTTTAAAGCAAATGAGTCTACTAGATGTGGCGCCGATCATCGAGCAAATGCTCGCGGTCTCAGACAACGTCAGCGACCTTAATTTTTCTTGCGGGCAGACACCGCAGGTGGAGATCAACGGAACGCTTTACTCTGCATCGCCGCTCGGGCTGGGACGGCTTTCGGCTTACCAGACCGAAGTTATCGCTATGTCTATCCTTCGCGATAACTCGGAGGCAGCAGCTTCGCTCGCGCGAAACCGGACGGCCGACCTCAGCTATGCGCTGCCGGGCAAATGCCGTTTCCGCGTCAATATTTTCCAGCAGAGGAACACGTTTTCGATAGTAATGCGTGTCATCCCGCACGACATTCCAAGTTTTGGAGGGCTTAGCCTTCCGCCGCAGCTTTCGGACATCTGCAACCTGCGTAACGGAGTGGTCCTGCTTACCGGGCCGACCGGCTCAGGAAAAAGCTCGACCCTTGCCGCGGTGATCGACGAGATCAACGAAAAGAAGAGCTATCACATCGTGACGATCGAAGACCCGATCGAGTTCCTGCACAACCATAAGAAATCGACGATCAATCAGAGAGAGGTCGGTGCCGATACGAAAGATTTTGCTTCCGCGCTGCGTGCCGCACTTCGGCAGGCGCCGAAAGTGATCCTCGTCGGCGAGATGCGTGACCTTGAGACCGCGGAGATCGCTCTGGAAGCAGCCGAAACCGGCCACCTTGTTCTATCGACGCTCCACACTATTGACGCATCGAAGACGATCGACCGAATCATCGGGCTATACCCGAAGAACGAAGAACGGATCATTAGAACGCGCCTGGCGCAGACATTTCGCTACATCGTTTCACAACGCCTTATCCCGCGTGCCGACGGCAAGGGCCGCGTTGCAGCAGTCGAGATATTGAAATCGAGCCCGCGTACCCGCGAATATATCGAAAAGGGTGAAAGTGAAGGAAAAACGCTGCTAGACGCGATCCGGGACGGAGAAATTGACGGGATGCAGGATTTCGATTCCGTGATTCGCAACCTGATCGAAGACAAGGTGATCAATCTTGATGACGGATTGTCCTACGCGACAAACCAAAATAACCTGCTGCTGCAGCTCAAGGGGCTATCTTCGACCGAAGACTATATCAACCAGGCGAATGGCCGACCGGCCGCCGACCCTGTAATCCCACCAACGGCCCCGGCGTCAAACATGGCATCGGTCCTCGACATGATGGAGTAAAATGATCATACGCTGCGACAACTGCTCAGTCTCGCTTCAGCTTGACGAAACAAAGGTTCCGAACGGCAACTTCACCGTGCGCTGTCCGCGGTGCCAGAATATGCTGCGTGCCAGCCGCGACCTGAGCGGCCACGTTTCGCCCGCCGCGCAGCTTGAGGCCAATCAAGCTGCCCCCGCATTGCCGGACGGCGCGAACGAATTTGCGCAAAAGGAATCGGGTTTCGAGATCAATAATGCGATGCGCTCGCTGCTGCAGGCGCTGCAAACCGGCAAGAACATTTCCTCGAACGACGAAGCGCTCGACAAGCCGCGAAGGATCCTGCTTTGCCTTGGCGAGACGCGCGACGTTGTCGCAAAACTGCTGACCTCCGCCGGCTACAAAGTATATCTGGCGCAAACGCCGGCCCAAGCAAATGAACGCCTCCGGGAGGGAAAGACCGAGATCATTATCTTCTCGCCGGATTTTGCCGCCGAATACGGTGGTGCAGCCGTGATCCAGCAAAAAGCGAACGCGATGTATTCTGCGGAGCGACGACGTCTATTCCTCGTCTCGCTGGAAGAAGGCGGAACAACGATGAACGCACAGGACGCGTTCCTTCGCAACCTGAATCTTATCGTAAACAACGACGACATTGGCCAGCTGCCGTTGATCTTGAACCGTGCGATCCACGATTTCAACGATCTCTATCACTACCTGAACCGCGGCCTCGGCGTCGAACCAATTTAAGAGTTTTTTAGAATTCGGTGAGACCTATTCGCCGGATAAATGTAGGGGCCGCGGCTTGACCCGGCCGGATCTGCTTTTCCCGGGCGTGTAAGATCGGGCAGCCAAAAGCTGCCCCTACTTATTTTAAATTCAATTGATAGCGAGGTCGCAGACAAGCATCTCGACCTGCTTTCGCGAGGCTTTTCCGCTGCCGCCGACGGAGGTCTTTATAGCCAGGTCGGCCTTGGCGATCTTGACCAGTGCAGCGGCAAGTCGGTCGGCGTATTTCGAACCGGATTGCGAAGTGCGTTTCAATTCGTCCCGAAACTTCCAACTCAAGGCACCGAGCAGTGCTAACGGTTCCTCGCCATCGCTCAGGACCTTTTCAAGCGCGGTCACGGCGTCAGAGTTTCGTCCTGCAAGAAGATGCGTCGCAAAGTCGAAATTGGACCGCTCCCGAGTGTTTCGGACGAGCGCCTCGACGAGATCCACATCAACGACACGTGTAGGCAGCGACGCCGTTGCGAGTTTTTCGGACTCAACTGTAATACGGCGGGCATCGCAGCCGACAAGCTCTACAAGAAGGCGAAGAGCCATCGGCTCGATCGTAACCTTTGCTCTTTTAAAGACGTCGGAGGAAAGGTCTTTTATTTTATCGTCGCCCAGTGGTGAGAATTCGATCGCTCCCGGCTGCGATTTCAAAAGCTTTCCGAGCTTTCGGCTGCCATTCAATTCATCGGCCACAAATACAACGGTCGAACTCGGATTTGGATTTGCAAGGTAAGCGGATAAAGCCGCCTCAGCGTCTTCTTTGAGCGTGTCCTTCACCGCAGAGGTCGATACGCGAACGTCGGTTATACGAACGATCCGTCGCGATGCCATCATCGGCAGTTGATCAGCCGCGGCCAATGCGGTCGAAATATTCTCAGGCGTGTTTAGGCAGAACTGGTCGTCGTTGAAATCTCGAAATTCGCCCTCGGTAAATGCACAGCGCGAAATGAATTTCGCTGCATTGTCACGAAGGTAAGTTTCCTCGCCATATAAAACGTACACCGGCCGGAAGTTTCCGTCTTCGATCTCTTTCCTTAATTTTTCGCGCGTCAGCGACATTATTTCTTTTCTTCTTTTACCCCGATTCCGTTAACAAACGCTGACACGACCGATTCAGCAAATGCCCTCGCGATTCGATCGACGGCAGGATCTTCCTCATTAAAAAACGAGCGCGGGTCTTCTGAAAACTCAAAGGAATCGCGGAAGACGAAATTCTGGTTATCGTAGAGCACCTTCTTTTCCCTGACGTCGCGGATGGTCACGCCGCAAACTATCGTCACCTCGTACACACGGGCGCGGCCTTCGCGATCCAGCAGTACGCCGGTGAACGCAAAGTCGCGAATATTGCCATCTATAACGGCGTCAGCGCCTTCCACCCTTCCCTGCACTTTCAGGCCATTGCCGCGGCGGATCACCTCGCGCATCACCGCATCCGTAAAACGCGTTTCGATCTTGTAGCGAATTCCCCTTGCCTCGAACTGAAAAGCCGGCACGGCAACGGTTTTGATGTGCTTGGGCAAGCCGGAATTTGTTACCGGCTTATAACAATCGGTAAAGCCCGAAACCAGAAAAAAGAGGAACGCAACCGAGACAAACCGCAGATATTTCATAATGCTTTTGCTTTCTTTCGAAAATAGAGGACGCCGAGAATTGTGATGCCGAAAGCCAGGAAAATGCCGGCCACGATCACGGCACCTGCGCTCTGCCAGAATAATCGTCCCGAGCTTGCCTGGCCAAGGGGTTTGCCCACGTTTGCACCGCCTGAGACATAAACTGCCTTTAATCGCGCTTGCGGATCCCGTTCAATTCGGTAAACCGGATCCTGATATTCGGCTGCCTCGGCCTCGAGCACGGTCCGCGCGAAAAGGTGATCGACTAGTTCGATCGTACCCGGAACTTGGCCATCGAAAACGGCTTTTTCCAACTTGCTCAGTTTGTCGCCTGACGATGCGTCGCTGAACTTTTCCAATTCCCGTTTCGGAATCGCGAGCAGTTTGCCTGAACTGTAATATGCTCCGCCGCCGAGAGGGGAAATAGACGTTTGCTCGCCGGGTTTTACGTTTACTTCCTTAATTTCCGCTCCGGACTTTATGAAAAATCGAAAATCAGAAAGATCTTCGGCTGCCTCAACGTTTAATTTCAAAGAAATTCGTTTAAAACCAGGATCGGGAGCAACATCTGCAGTAATTTCTGCAGAAACGCAAAGGAGCAAGAGACTCGAAAAGACCGCCAAAAGCGCGTTGTTCTTTTTCATTGAAGCATTCCCTGTACTTATCGAATTTAACATCGAAAGGATCTGGGTTAAAGTTTTGATCAAATACCAACCGCAAATGTTATCTCACGTTACGTCAATACATTTGCGGCAATTTCTGGAGGCTTAATGGGATTTAGAGACGTGGTCTTATTTGTCGGTTACGGGGAACAGGGAAATAGCCTGAAGACTAACCCAGCACGGGTGAAGGAGTATATCGATTCGTCGTGTTCGGTACAGGTATTCGATTACCTTAAAAACAGTTGGTGTACGCATTTTGTTTATTGGGTCGTAGACCGCGCAGGAATGAAGGGCAAGATCGAAAAAACACCGCTTGGCGCCAAATCGGTTAGCCGCATGTTCGATGCATTTCCGGTGACCACAAATCCAAGGCCGGGCGATCTCTATTATATGAAGGTTGTCGGCGGGAAAACGACCCATCACATCGGATTCGTCAGCGAGGTTTTTGAGAATGAGATCGCGAGCCTTGATGGCAATTCGGGCAGCTTTAAAGACCCGGCAACTAACTGGAGTTGGAAAACATCAGCAGGTTCGGGCGGCGGCATCGGCGGCGGTACGGTCTGCAAAAACCGGCGAAAGATAAGCGAGGTCACAAGTTTTCTCGAGCTTACGCCGAGCGATTTCTGATCTCGCGCATTTTTGCGGTCATCGTTAACAGCTGAACTGTTTGCTGGACATCATGAACGCGAAGGATCGTCGCGCCGTTCCAGGCGGCAATCGCTGCTGCTGCGAGGGTCCCATACAAGCGATCGGATGCTTCGCGAGTTTCGAGCAGTTTTCCAATGAACGATTTCCTCGACGCGCCAACGAGCATCGGATGCTCCGGAAATTCGTCGATCAATCGGTCGAGGTTTGCTATAAGCTCCAGGTTTTGTTCAATCGTTTTTCCAAAGCCGATACCAACATCGAGCACGATTTGCTCATCCGTTATTCCAGCGGCTTTTGCGGTGGAGGTCGACCGGCGAAAATCCGAAGTGACGTCAGCCATAATATCTTCTACGGGCTCTTGCGAATGCATCGTTTCAAATTCGCCTCGTGAATGCATCAGCACCAGGCCCGTTTTGTTTTGAGCTGCGACTTCTGCAATACGGCCATCGAATCGCAAGCCCGAAATGTCGTTGACGATTTCAGCACCGGCTGCGATTGCGGCTTCGGCGACCTCGGACTTACTTGTGTCGACCGATATCGGAATATCAAACTTTTTCGCTATCGCCCCGACAACGGGAGCAATGCGATCGATCTCTTGTTCGGCAGAAATTCGTTTGCTTCCAGGCCGCGTGGATTCGCCGCCAATATCAATGATGTCAACGCCCTCGGCGATCATAGCTTTTGCATGATCGACCGCATTTTCAAGCGAATTGAATTGTCCGCCGTCGGAAAAACTGTCGGGAGTCACATTCAGAATGCCCATCACAAGCGGGCGGTTCAATGAGATCTTTCGTCGTGAGGTTTGCCAGGACTCCATCAAGGCAAAAGTAAAAAGTAAAAAGGCAAAAGTAAAGGACGACCCCCACTTTTGCCTTTTTGCGTTTACCTTTTTTACTTCGCCCTAGGCCGTTGCCGGATTGTTCGGCGTGATCGGTCCGAGGATCGGTTTCTTGAAGCGTTCCTTTGCCTCTTCAGGCTCGTTCGTGTCCGTGTCGCCCTTTGCCGAAGCCGGGGCTCCGGGTGAGTCGACCGGCAGGCCGGCGATAACGCGTTTCATCTGCTCAAGGTCGAGTGATTCGTGTTCGAGCAGAGCTTCTACTAGTCGCTCCATGGCTTCTCGGTTCTCTTCCAGGATCTTCGTCGCACGAACATACTGCTCGGAGACGATACGCTTAACTTCCTGGTCGATCTTGATCGCCGTGTCTTCCGAAAAATCGCGATGCTGGGCGATCTCACGGCCGAGGAATATCTGCTCTTCCTTTTTGCCGAACGCAAGCGGCCCAAGATCGGACATGCCGTACTGGCAGACCATGGAACGCGCCAATTCGGTCGCCTTTTCGATGTCGTTTGACGCACCGGTGGTCACACGGCCGATAAAGATCTCTTCGGCGATACGTCCGCCCATCGAATTGGCGATCATCGCTTCAAGCTCTTCCTTGGTCCGGCCGAGTATGTCCTGCTCAGGCAAGAAGAACGTAACACCGAGAGCGCGTCCACGCGGGACGATCGTTACTTTATGCACGGGGTCGCTGTCGGGAATATTCATACCGACAAGCGCGTGACCGGCTTCGTGAATAGCCGTGAGACGGCGTTCCTTATCGGTCATCACCATCGAGCGACGCTCAGGGCCCATCAGGACCTTGTCCTTAGCGAACTCAAGATCATTCAACGTAACTACCTTTTTGTTAAGTCGGGCCGCGATAAGGGCAGCTTCATTAACAAGGTTCGCTAAGTCAGCACCGGTAAATCCAGGCGTGCCTCGTGCGATCACGTTGACATTTACGCCTTCGTCCAATGGGATCTTGCGCGTATGCACCTTCAAAATGCCTTCACGTCCGCGAACATCCGGGTAGGAAACGACTACCTGTCGATCGAAACGTCCCGGGCGAAGCAATGCAGGGTCGAGCACGTCCGGCCGGTTGGTCGAAGCCATCAAAATGACGCCATCGTTCGATTCAAAGCCGTCCATCTCGACAAGCAGTTGGTTCAGCGTCTGCTCGCGCTCGTCGTGGCCGCCGCCAAGACCGGCGCCCCGATGACGTCCGACTGCGTCGATCTCATCGATAAAGATGATGCACGGAGCATTTTTCTTGCCCTGTTCGAACAGATCGCGGACACGAGACGCACCGACACCGACGAACATTTCCACGAAGTCGGAACCGGAGATCGAGAAGAACGGAACATTCGCCTCGCCAGCGACGGCTTTCGCCAATAAAGTCTTGCCGGTTCCCGGCGGGCCCATCATAAGGACGCCCTTCGGGATCTTGCCGCCAAGTTTCTGAAACTTTTGCGGGTCTTTCAGGAATTCGATGATCTCCTGAAGTTCCTCTTTTGCCTCGTCAACGCCGGCGACGTCTTTAAACGTTACCCGCTTCTGCTGATTGTTGAGAAGTTTTGCCTTCGATTTGCCAAAGCTCAATGCCTTGTTTCCGCCGGCCTGCATTTGGCGCAGGGTGAAAGCCAAAAAGCCGATGAGTAACAAGAACGGGAGGGCGTTTATAAGGATCAGCCAACCAAGACCGCTTGACGCCGCCTCTTCTGTGGTTTTGATCACCGCACTCGTTCCCGCGTTCGTTTTGTTGAACTCGTCGATCTTTTTACCCAGAAGCTCGCGCGTTGGGTCGCTTCCGATAGTGGTGACAAACTTATTGCCGGCCATATCGGTAAATTCGACCGCCGATTGTTTGAACGCGGCTTCTTTGAAGTCCTTATTGTCTATGCGTGTTATGGCCTCATTGATCGCCAATTCCTGCGGCGCCTTTTGCTGCTTGCCCTGTAGATACCAAACGAACAGAAGCGCTGCGGAAATGATAGTCAGCCACAAAAAAACTTGTCTTGCCTTTGAATTCAATTTAAAGCCTCCAAACCACGTTCATCCAAAAGGGAATTACCAACATCCTTTGATGAATGCGGCCGATACGCAGTTGTTCCAAATGCGCCCCGCCACCAGACGCGTCAACCTTTAATATTAATAGGGCGGTATCTCAATATTCAAGCTTTATATGCCGGAACGCAAGCCGCCCGCCGCTCTTTATCACCGAATCGCCGCCCGGTAATTCCACTATACGGCCGCTTTTTCGGCTATTCACCAAACGCCCAACTGCTTCGATATGTTTCAGTTCCAAGCCGCGCGAATTTCCACGATTTTTGCTTATCCATTCACGCAAAGTGGAATTCAGGTCGTTTTCGGAAAGCGGTTTTAGCGTCGAGAGATCCAGGAATTCACTACATGCACCATCCTTTTCCGGCAAATGATCCAAAGACTGGAGGATTCCAGCTGTTTTCGCCAATGTTTCGACGATCTTGGGATTTATTTTTGCGAGCTCGGGCAAGATCGATCTGCGAAGTCGAACGCGTGTGAATTTTGGATCGAAATTCATCCGGTCCTGCCGAAACTTAACGCCCTGTTCCAGGCAGAACTGTTCAGTGTCTTCGCGTTTTGCCCAGCGCAGCAGGGGTCGAGCCAGCCTAGTTACACTCTTTTGACTATCTAGCAGCCGGATCGCAGGCATCGCGCGCAGGCCGTCGATGCCGCTGCCGCGAACTAAATTCAATAAGAAGGTCTCTGCCTGGTCGTTCAACGTGTGTGCGGTTAGAACCACGCCTGCGCCTCTGCCTTTACTCAGTTTCGCAAGAAAAGCATACCGCTCGTTTCGTGCCTGTTGTTCGAGGTCGGAAGCGCCTTTCAATCCGCCGGCCGTAGAGATGAATTCGAGGCCGCCCGCTTCCGCAATTTTTTTGACGAACTTTTCATCCGCATCGCTTTCTTTGCCGCGGAGCTTGTGATTGAAATGTGCCACGATAAATTCCAGGTCGAGCTTTTTTCTTTTTTTGAGATCCATCAAAGCGAGAATGAGCGCCGTCGAGTCAGCCCCGCCGGAAACGGCAACAATTACGGATTCGCCAATGATCGGCAATTCCAGTCGTCTCCACTCTGTGATCAATCGTCGAACGAATTTATGCACGGAAGAAGTTTAGCCACGTATTCCACGAATTGCACTAATAATGCGAATACAAATTAGTCTAATTGGCGGCTAGGTTTTCTTGTCAGGATCGTAAGCGGCGCGTTTTTGGATGAGGACTGTGCACCGGCCGGTGCATATGAGTTTTCCTTTGTCGTTCGTGATATCGATCTGCCAAACGTTCAAAGTACGCCCGGGATAAACCGTTCTGGCCTCGACAGTAATTATCCCTTTACTAACTGCGCGAAGGTGGTTTGCATTTATCTCGATGCCCACGGGCGTGAATTTCGTTAGGTCTACGCCGGAAACCGTTCCAACCGAGGCGGCGGTCTCGCACAAATAAAGCGAAACACCGCCGTTCATAATGCCAATGTACTGATGAACCTTCGGCGTCACTTCCATCGTCAGAATTACGCGCTCCGCCGAAGCTTCTACGATATTTACACCGAGGAACTTCATCAGCTCGCTATTGGCGGTTTGTTCGATCAGCTCGTCCTTAGTCATCCGTTTAGGTACCTGGACGCTTCTTCCAGTGCATTTGCTACCTGCTCCCGTGATGTTCCGCCGATCCGCGATTTGCTTGCGATCGTGCTTTCAAGACTCAACGCCTCATAAACATCACTATCAATGTCTGCACAGATCGCCTGCATCTCACCAAGCGGCATGTCATGCAGTTCATTTTTTAATTCAATGCCCCGCAATACGATCTTTCCGGTGATGTCATGGGCGCTGCGGAATGGCATTCCCTTGCGAACAAGATAATCCGCCAACTCGGTCGCGTTCATGTACCCCTCCGATGCCGCCTCGCGAGTGCGGTGTTCGATCACCGATAGATTCTCGAAAACTATGCCGGCGACGCTAAGGCACATTTTTACGGTGTCGGCCGTATCGAAGACTGCCTCTTTGTCCTCCTGCATGTCTTTGTTGTAGGCGAGCGGCAAGCCCTTCATCGTTGCAAGCAATCCGGTGTGGTGGCCGAAAACGCGTCCGGCTTTACCGCGGATCAGCTCCATTGCGTCCGGGTTCTTCTTTTGAGGCATGAGGCTCGAGCCGGTCGAGACCGCATCGCTTAGCGAAATAAATCCAAACTCCTGTGAACAGTAAAGAATTATGTCTTCGGCAAGTCGTGAAAGGTGCATCATTAGAATTGCGGATGCACCTACAAACTCGATAGCAAAATCACGATCGGAAACCGCGTCCATGCTGTTTGTTGAGACACCGTCAAATCCTAACTCCTTCGCAACCGATTCGCGGTCGATCGCAACACTCGTGCCCGCCAATGCAGCGGAGCCCAGCGGCATCACATTTACACGTCCGAAGACCTCCCCCAACCGGGAACGGTCCCGTTTCAGCATCTCAAAATATGCAAGGCACCAATGCGCGAACAATATCGGCTGCGCACGCTGAAGATGCGTGTAGCCGGGCATAACTGCTTCGCGATAACCTTTGGCAGTGTCGAGGACCGCGCCCTGGAGGTCGCGGACCAGCGCAGCAATCGCATCGATCTCGTCCCGAAGCCAAATGCGAAAAGCGGTCGCGACCTGGTCATTCCTGCTTCTTCCCGCGTGCAGTTTGCGTCCTGCGTCGCCGATCGCATCGATCAGCTTTTGCTCGATGAAGGAATGAACGTCTTCGGCACCAGACTCGAAAAACTTTGGATCGATAGCGGAATCAGCAAGCAGTTGCGTTAGGCCCCCAATGATCGAATCCGCTTCCGGCTTCGTCAGTATTCCGGCCCGGGTCAAACCATTGGCGTGTGCAATACTGCCGCGAATATCGGCAGCAAAAAGGCGTCGGTCAAAGCGAAACGAATCATTAAACTCGGCAAAGGTATCATGCGGCTTTTCGGTAAATCGTCCTCCCCAAAGTTTTTTCGGCTCTGTCATTGTTTGTTAGGTCGGTGAAATCATTCCGGGAAGATCGGGATGTTGAGCAGATCTAGCGCCGACCCGACGAGGAATATCGTCACCGCGAGAGTTATCATCGCGAATGTTCCCCAGCCTAGCAAGTTATAAAGACGCGTATTTTTCAGCTTGCCAACCAGCTTTTCGCGATTTATCAGAATGAGGATAAACACCAGGATCACGGGAAGCAGAACGCCGTTGAGCACCTGAATACCGACAAGCAGCGGAAAGATCGGGATATTTGGGATCAGGGCGAAGACCGCGCCTACAATTATGAACGCCGTAAACAGCCCGAAAAAACCTTTGCCGCGCCGGTAATCGAGATTAACGCCTTTTGGAATTCCGAATGCTTCGCTGACGGCGTAGGAAGTAGCCAGCGGCAATACCCCACCCGCAAGCAGGCAGGCCCCAAGCAGGCCAACTGCGAATAATAAGGATGCGAAGCTGCCTGCCACCGGTTCAAGCGCCCGAGCCGCATCAGCCGCGCTTTCGATATTGTGCTGGCCGGCAACATAGAGCGTTGCCGCAGTTGCAATGATCATCGAGATGGACATCAGGTTTGAAAATACCGAGCCAATGTATGCATCATACCGCTCCATGCCGTAATGTTTTCGCGCGGCACCTCGTTCGACAGTTGAGCTTTGTTGAAAGATCTGGATATAAGGCGTAATGGTAGTGCCCAACAGTCCGACTAGGAGAAACACGTATTCTCTTTCAAATCTTATTGTCGGGATAAAAGCGCCTTTTGCGACTGCGCTCCAATCCGGCCGCCCAAGTATCGCGGCGATCGGGTACGCAAAAAATACAAGCGTCATCAGCAGGAAGATCTTTTCCACTTTTGCATAAGAACCGAATATCACGAGATACCAGAGTGCAACAGCAGCGATCGGCACAGAGATATAACGGCTGATGCCGAGCAGTTCTGACGCAGCACCGATACCGACGAATTCGCTGATCGTTACGGCGCCGTTTGCGACGACAATGATGAAGACCGAGAAAAGCGTCCAGCCGATACCGAATTGCTCACGGATGAGGTCCAGAAGGCCGCGTCCGGTGGCGGCGCCTAATCGGGTGCACATTTCTTGAACTATCGCGAATGAAAGGGTAAGCACGACCATGATCCATATCAGGTCGTAGCCGAATTTTGCGCCTGCCGAGCTATAGGTCGCAATTCCACCGGCGTCGTTACCCGCTGAAGTAGCAATAAGACCCGGCCCAAGAATCAAGAACCACCTCAAGATCCCTTTCGGAGCGATCTTCAGGCCACGGAGGTAAATGCTTCGGCCCCGGTAATTGATGCGCAAGCCGACAGGCACCTTCACAGGAGTTTTAGGAAGTACCCCCGCCCCAACATCCGATATAGGTTCGAGGCCCTCGACCCCCTCGGTCTTTTGCTTCATGAAAATACCTTTAGCCGTTCCAATCCGGTACCTGTTGAAACAGTTTCGGCGATGGCCGCGTCGATGGTCACCGTTCCAAGCAGGCCGCCCTCCGTGTCAGTGACAGGCATCGCCGCTACCTGATTACCGATCAATTTAAACGCTGCACCAGAGGCAGGCTCAAATGGATCTAGGGTTGCAACATACGGATCCATGACATCTTTTAAGCGGTCACCGCCATTTGCGTCGAGGAGCGTCCGAATCGACACTGTTCCGGCAAGGTTATTTTTCTCCATACTTTCTATGACGAAAATGAGCAAAATGTAATCGAGGTCGCGTGCGTGTTTTTTTAGCTTTTCGCGCGCCGTTTCAACCAACGTACCTGAGCCAAAACAAACTATGTTGTTTATCATCAACCCACCCGCTGAGTCTTCAGGATATTGAAGCAGTTTTATGATCT
>JBJMGN010000084.1:0-12790 GCA_045807885.1 Pyrinomonadaceae bacterium
TGTTTCAAAAGTTCGTAATTCGCAGGCACTGGAGTCATAGCGGGAATGCCATCTTCAAACGTGATCTTTGATTTTGTGCCCGGTAAGCTTTTTGCGACAATCTCCCACATTTTGGCGCGAGTATTTTCCTTCTGCACTTCGCTGATAAATCGCAGATCGCCATCGACGATGACCCGTGCGGGAACGACATTTGTCTTTCCTGAGGCGCTTCCTGCTGCATCCTTTGTTTCTGCAGTAGTTCCGCCTACGATCAGGGCCGGATTGAAGGTCAAATACTTTTCGCCGGCCAGTTTTTCACGAAATTCATTCAATATTCTTGCGGCTTCATAGATCGCACCGTTGCCCATCGACTCACGAAAGATCTGGCTTGAATGCCCGGTTTTTGCTTCGATCTCAAGCGTCCACGAACTGGAACCGCGACGCCCGACAGTAGCAGTGTTTCGCACGGCCCCCTCGAAACTAAGCGCGAGATCACTTCGTTTTGCTGCAGCGACCATGTCGCCGCGGCTAATGCTAACCGGATCGCCTGAATTCTCTTCATCGCCGGTAAGCATGATGACGATCCGCGTATCTTTCAGAAATCCAGCCTGATGAATCGCACGAATTGCTTCTAGGATGATGACATCCCCGCCTTTCATGTCGCCGATGCCCGTACCGTAGGTACGCGCGCCATCCAGGCGAAATGGTTCGCCTTTCAACACAGTGTCGAGGTGGCCCAAGATAAGAATCCGTTTTCCTTTTGTGCCGGTTGTTTCGGCAACAAGATGACCGGCACGCTTCATTTCGGACGGCATCTCGATCCACCGAGCCTTCATTCCTAATGATTCAAATTCCTTTAGGAAGATCACTCCAACCTTCTTTACACCAGCCAGGTCTTCGGTCGGACTCGAAGTGTCGACGGCCGTTTTCAATATCTCCACAGCCCTCGAGGAATTCTTATCAACGTTATCAATGATCTTTTTCTCTTCAGCCGAGAGTGCTTGCGCGCAAAGACCGCCTTTGAGAATCACAACAAAAGCTAGCAGGATCCAAAGTTGTTTCGAGTGAAAGTTCATTTGAATTAAGTCGATGCCGATCTTCCGGAGTACGTTCGCATGAATCGCTGCGCGAGAACCGTAACAAGTATCAAACTCAGTCCGATTAACGCGAGAATGAATGGGAAAAGGAATGAATCCTGAAAAACTCTGTATGCCAAATGCCCTAAATATATATGGACACCCATCGCCCCGAAAATGAGGAAGACCGTCCGTCTAAGCCAGAGAGAGATGCCGGCCAATCCCAGATTTATCAATAAGTAAATTACCTTGTTAAATTCTGAACCGCTATCCATCGAAGTAAGTCCACCCCAGAAAGCCATCAAGCCAAACAAATAGCACCAAAAGGCAAAGTCCTCCGATCGAAGCCTGATCTGCCGCTTCAAGTTTTGATCAAGTAAATAACCGATAAGTATCGTTACGACGCCAACGAGAACACTGACCCAAGCGCGTCCATTCCAGTCAAACGTATTGTCGCCCAAGACAAGGCTGGCCACATCCATCGAAAAGAACCAGGACGAGAAGGCGAGAGGTGCTGTAAGAAATCCAAAACGAACGAACCACAACGCGATCGCACCAACCAGCGCGGTTGACAGTTCCATTACGATCCAGGATGAATGAATTCGAGGATAAAACTCTTCGTATGCACCCGGCGACGAGGTCGGCCACCAGCCGGCGATATCTTCGATCGAATAGGTTATCAGTGGAACCAGGCACACAGCAACGGTAATTAGAAGGCCGCCTCCAATAACAAAACCTTTATTTCGAATCCACAACCCGAGAGCGACTGCAATAATGAAATAACTGACCGTTGTCATTAACACTCCGTGCGAACCCAGCTCATTCCATTTATCACCAAGAAACCATGCACATGCTGAGATCATCAACATCGCGCCGAAGTAATAAGCGACCGTAACGAGATTCAAGCCCTTTTGGGTTTCGACGCGCGGTTCGCCGTCCGGGTGAGAAACCCGGCTCTTTTCGGCTTCCGCTAATGCCCATTCTACGAGCTTTTGCGAGTCTGTTTGCGAGATCACGCCTTCGTCGGCCGCGCGGAATAAGTCGTTCTCGTTCAGTTGAAATCGACTCGAGTCTGTTTCACCGGGAGTGTTTTTCATAGGTGTGATTTGAACATCTACGAATCATAAATATTTGTGCCTTCGAGGGGTTCGACAACGACGGCCGTGCCGTAAGCCAGTATTTCGGTCGCGCTCGTTGCGATCTCGTTAGCGTCGTATCGTGCACCGATGACAGCATTCGCTCCGAGTTCCGAGGCGTGCTGGATCATTATTTCAAAAGCATCTTCACGGGTCTGTTCGCAAAGGTTTGTCCAAACCGTGATGTTGCCGCCGACCAGCGTCTGTAACGAGGCGCCGATATTGGCGAAAACGTTTCGCGAGCGTACAACTATGCCTCGAACGACGCCCAGATTTTGTATTATTCGAAAGCCCGGTAATTCGAACGCTGTTGTTACCATTTGGTGCGAAACAGAATAACGGGGCTGCGAGATTTTGTATGGGGTTTTAGACTGGATTTCTTCATTCATACCGGGCATCATAATACAATCCGCGTTCCTGCCAAAACAGAACAAACGATCCATTTTCGAAACAATTTCACTGATGGTAAAGTATTAAAACTGTTCCTCAAACAAACGGCGTAACGCCGCATAAGATCGAATACTCCGGGGGCTGCTCGGAGAGCGCTTTTTAACTGAATTCAAATATGAAAAATTACAGGCTTGTCAGGATCGCGTTTGCCATTTTGACCGTTCAAGCATTCGTGCTCCCTCAATTTGTCGTTGCTCAGGCCTCCGATGTTTATGCCGCTATCCGAAAGGAAGGTATGGAAAACTCGAAGATTCTGAATACGATGCATTATTTCACGGACCTTTACGGGCCCCGGCTAACCGGCTCGCCAAATCACAAGAATGCTGCCCAATGGGCGGCGGACGAAATGAAGCGGTGGGGTTTCGACTTTACGGGGCTCGAGCCATGGGATTTTGGGCATCCAGGTTGGGTCAATGACCGAAATACGGGAGTAATGCTTAGCCCCGTCGCCGATACACTTACGTTCGAGGTGTTGGCATGGACGCCCTCAACAAAGGGCAGAGTTGAGTCCGACGTGGTCAGCGTTGTTATTCCGCAATTTCCGGCGGCCGAGAATCCGCGCGTTATGCAGAATCCGACGCAGGAGGAGTTGACCGCTTACTTCGACAAGGTTCGCGAGACCGTCCTAGGCAGGATCGTCATTGTTGGTCAGCCGACGTTCATAGATCAGTCAACTGCTCAAACGCCGAAACGAATTGCAGATGATGTGATCAAGTGTCGAATGGACCCGACCAAAACCCCGGCCGATTGCGGCCCAAGCGGTTTTCCGGCGGGCGGCGGTCCGCAGCGGGTCACCCCAAGACCAAACGCACTAACAGGCGCGCAGGTAAATGATCAGCTCGACAAGTTTCTTCTGGACAATAAGGTCAAAGTTCGGATCAACGAATCTCAACTCGACCGAGGCGCGGTTCGAGCATTTAACAATCGGACATTCGACATTACAAAGGTCGTTCCGACAGTTGTTATGCGTACGGAAGATTTCGGCCGCATATACCGTTTGCTCAAGCACGGTACACCGGTAAAACTCGAATTCGACCTGCAAAGCCATATAGTTCCGGAAGGCAAAACGAGCTACAACGTTGTCGGGGAGGTCTGGGGCTCGGACAAAAAAGACGAAGTGATCATGCTGGGCGGCCATTTGGATTCGTGGCACTCCGCGACCGGAGCGACAGACAATGCAATAGGCTGCGCAACAATGATGGAAGCCGCACGAATACTGAAAGCGATCGGTGTTAAACCACGTCGAACCATCCGTGTAGCATGCTGGGGCGGGGAAGAGCAGGGATTGCTTGGCTCGCAGGCTTATGTAAAACAGCACTTTGGTTCGTTCGAAAATCCCACAGCCGATTTCAGCAAGTTCAATGGGTACTTCAATATTGACAGCGGTACAGGACGTGCGCGTGGCCTAAGCGTTTTCGGTCCTCCGGAAGCTGCTACGGTATTGCGCGATGCATTGGCGCAATTTGCCGATCTTGGTTTCGCAGGCGTCCAGGCCGCGCGGGGAAGGGGACTCGGCGGAACAGACAGCACATCGTTCAATCAGGCGGGGCTCCCGGGAATCAGTGCATCGCAGGATCCGATCGAATACTTTGCGGGGACGTGGCACACAAATCTTGATACCTATGAGCGAATTATCGAAAGTGACGTGAAAACTTCTGCAATAATTTTCGCGGCTGCTGTCTATACTCTCGCCATGCGGGATCAAATGTTGCCTCGGTTCGCTCCGGGCCAAATGCCGCCGCTGCCTCCAGCCGCAGCTACGCCGACGCCGTCCCCGACGCCGCGGCCGTAGGGCCCGTTATTGACGGTTACCGGAGTCATTTGTTAGATTAAATTATTGTTTTTTTAAGAGCGTGCGTTTGCTCGGTACGACCGACTGCACGCTCTTTTTACTTTCAAAAATTCTACAGCAGCAATTTGTGATCAATGAATTTTCAAATACATAGTACCGTTCTGCCCGACCACATCCGGATCGAATTCTCAGGTAATTTCGATTTTTTAGAACTGATGAGGCATATAGAAACAATCAAGGAACGCGCCGCCACGGCGGGCCGGAGTATGGCGCTGATCGACGCTCGTACCGTGATTGGCCATTTCAGCGAATCGGAAAAGTTTTTTGCAGGTGCAAAGATCGCGGAGATCTTCGGGTCGAAATTAAAGGCCGCGGTCATCGCCAGAAAAGGCGAGGTGACGAAACTCGGAGAAATGGCCGCGGTCAACCGCGGTGCAAGGCTTTTGGTTACCGAATGCGAAACCGAAGCGATCGAGTGGCTTTTCAAACCTGCGGGTCAAACAGGCTCCTAGAAGGACAGATATCTGCAAGAACGCAGATATCGCATTTCGGCTTTCTAGCATTACAGACCTGTCGACCGTGAAAGATCATCCAGTGCGGAAACATGATCCAGTGTTTCTTCGGAACCAAGGTCATAAGATCCGCTTCGATCTTCTCGGCATTTTCATTGGTTGTTAATCCTAAACGTTGCGACAGGCGACCCACATGGGTGTCGACCACCACGCCGCTTGCAATACCAAACGCATTTCCCAACACGACGTTCCCGGTCTTACGCGCGACCCCGCCGAGGGTGAGGATCTCGTCCATCGTTTGCGGGATGTTGCCTCCATAAACCTCGAGCAATCGCTGGCTCGCAGCTTTAATATTCTTTGCCTTGTTTCGAAAAAAGCCGGTCGAGTGAATGTCCTTCTCTAATTCTTCCTGAGCAACATCGACAAAATCCTGCGGCCCGCGATATTTGCGAAAAAGATCTGCTGTAACGATATTCACTCGCTCGTCAGTACATTGAGCAGAAAGGATGGTCGCGACCAACAGCTCGAACGGGTTCGTGTGATTTAAGGCGCAGTGTGCATCCGGATACGCCTTTTTTAGACGCTTTATGATCTCAGCCGTTCGCAACTTTTTATCTGCAATCACGGATTCGAGGCTAAAAAAGAACGGTGCAAAATGCAAATCGAACCTCGTTTCGTTAGAATTTAGCCACAAAGCGCAGAGAGCTGTCGAACATTTCTTTAGGTAGCTTACGCCGTTCGCTTTGATATTGACGGCATTCATGAAAGTCCCCCTTTTAGACCTTTCGGAACAAAATCAGAGACTTCGACCCGAGATCGAAGCAGCTCTAGGCCGAGTTTTGGATACGAATTCATTCATACTCGGGAGTGAAGTTAAAGCTTTAGAAGATGAGCTCGCTGCGTATTGCGGGACAAAATACGCGATCGGCTGCGCCTCGGGCAGTGATGCTCTGTTGCTTGCTTTAATGGCACTCGACTTAAAGCATGGCGATGAGGTCATAACGACGCCATACAGCTTTTTTGCGACTGCAAGCGCGATTACGCGACTTGGAGCGGTTCCGGTTTTCGTCGATATAGATCCACTTACATATAACCTTGATGTGACGCAGGTCCAGGAAAAAATAACCGAGAGGACCAGAGCCGTCCAGCCCGTGCATCTTTACGGACAGTGTGCCGACATGTCGGCATTGAAGGCCGTTTGCGAAAAACATAATGTTCCGATCGTGGAAGACGCTGCGCAGGCGATCGGGGCAACGGACGGCGGAAAGCGAGCCGGGGCAATGAGCGAGATCGGATGTTTATCATTCTATCCCTCAAAAAATCTCGGAGGAATGGGCGATGGAGGGTTGATGACGACCGACGACGACGCGTTGGCAGCAAAGCTTTTTGCACTTCGCGTACATGGTTCTGAGGAACGTTATTATCACAAATGGGTCGGATTGAATTCACGACTCGACGGGTTTCAAGGTGCTGTTTTACGTGTTAAGCTGCCGCACCTGGACGCCTGGTCCAGCCAGCGAAAAGCAAATGCGGACAGATACAAAGCGTTGTTTACCGACGCTGGATTGACCGAACAGATCGGTCTGCCTTTTGAGCGCGAAAACTGTCGGCATATTTATAATCAGTACGTGATCCGTGTGCCAAATCGCCGCGATGAACTTCGGCTTTATTTATCAAAAAACGAGATCGGAACAGACATTTATTATCCAGTTCCTCTGCATTTGCAGGAATGTTTCGAGTACGTTGGTTACAAAAGTGGCGATATGCCGGAATCAGAGCGAGCAGCTGCTGAAACGCTGGCATTGCCGATCTTTCCGGAATTAAAGCCCCAACAACAAGAATTTGTCGTTCAAAAGATCGCCGAATTTTACGAGATTACTTAGGTGCCGCCCGAACCCCTCAACGGAAAATCAGATCTGACATTAAATCGCATCATTTTGATCGCGTTGATCGTTGGGGTGTGCGCGTTTTGTTGGTTCGCCGTGCGAACACAGGTCGGCAGCATGCTTGGCGAACTGACTTCACCTTCAAGCGAAAATGCTCTCGACACTGCGGCTCTGGCTTCTCGTTTGTCGCCCTGGGATCCGCGACCACCTTGGCTTGCGGCAACGAAGCTTCGACAGAATTTTGAACCCAAGGACCTGGAACAGTCGGTCACGTTTCTCGAAGACGCAACAAAACTTGCTCCTAACGACTACCGAATTTGGACGGAGTTGGCGCGCGGATACGAACAGACAGAGCGATACGATGATGCAGAACGCGTCCTTCGCAGGTCTATAGAAATCGCACCGAGCTATGCGATTCCACATTGGCAGATGGGAAATTTTCTTCTTCGACAGGATCGTTTGGAGGAAGCGAAATCCGAACTGAAGAAAACTACAGAGACGAGTTCTGTATATCGTGACCAGGTCTATGCACTCGCATGGGATTACTTTGGAAAGGACCCGGTTCAAGTTGAGTCTCTCGCTTCCGACAGTGCGGACGCTCGTGCAAATCTCGCGCAATTTTATGCACAACGCTCAAGCGGACGCGATTCACTTCGTATTTGGAATTCACTTTCTCCCGAACAAAAGGAGTACTACAAGTTTATCGCGAAACCGATGGCGCGACGACTTTATGAGACGGGATTTGTTCGTGAAGCTTTGGCAGTAGCTCGCGACGTTGGTATTGCCAAAGATGCAGAGAATGAAACTGTGAACAATGGCGGATTCGAGAAGTTTATCGGCGATCATACCGAGACGCTTTTCGGCTGGATGATATTTCGTAACGACAGCAAATTCGATGCGTTGCCCGATTCCCAGGTTAAGGCAGAAGGGAATCGATCGCTACGCGTTGCGTTTCGAAATTATGTTAAGGCAGATCTGTACAACATCGCCCAGGTTGTCACGGTCGAACCAAATCGCAAGTACCGGCTAACTTTTAAACTTCGCACAGATAATTTACGAAGCGGCGGGCCACCGTTTCTCGAGGTCGCTGCGGTGAAAACCAATTCGCGATTAGCTGCCAGCGAACCTTTTCCGATCGGTTCCAACGACTGGCAGGAGATTATGCTGGACTTCACAGTGCCCGAAGGCGTAGAAGGCGTCGAGATTCGCACGCTCCGGATCAACTGCGGTGAAGTTTGTCCGATCGCCGGTACGTTCTGGTATGACGATTTTCGACTGTCGCGGTTGTGATCACCCGAAAAAAATAGAATAACCGAACTGGATGGCAAACAAACTCGCATTCGTTCTTTGCTGTATAGCCCTGATCTTTACCACAGTGGCGTACGGGGGTGTGCATCAACCGATTCTCGTTGTTTTCTACGTACTTGTGTCGCTGTCCGCAGTCAGTTTGGCTGTCGATAATATTCGATCAGGTGCGATTGAATTTAGTCGCGAGCTTCTGCAGATTCCGCTTATCGGATCTGCGGCCTACGCATTCGTACAGATAATTCCGTTGGGTTCTAGGGGTGCGATCGCTGGATTAGACGGAATAAATCGAACCATCTCGCTAGATCCTTATTCGACGTGGACAGGGGCGTTGCAATTCACAGCCCTCGCTTTCTTTTTCGGGATCATGCTCGCGTCGCTTACATCAATTAAACGCGTCGGACTGCTGTTCACAGTGATAGCGATCTTCGGATTCGCATATTCTTTCTTTGCGATACTTCAGTCCGTCCTTAGCCCGCAAAAGATCTATGGTATCTACGATGTAGGACAAGGTTCCCCGTTTGGGTCATTCGTTAATCGCAATAATTTCGCCGCATTCGCAGAAATGACTGGCGCTTTACCGCTTGGCCTCCTATTCGCAGGTGCGGTTTCAAAGGACAAACGATTGCTATTCCTAACAACTATCTCGCTCATAGGTGTTTCGTTGTTTTTGAGCGGTTCGCGAGGGGGTCTGGTCGCGCTTGCGGCAGAAATAATTCTCCTTTTATTTCTAACCAGCCAAGCGACGACTAAAAAGGGCCTCGCTTTGCGATTGGGCCTGATCGTTCTGCTTATCGTCGCAATCGTTGGCGGAAGTGTATTTGTCGGTGGTGATACTTCACTTACAAGATTTGCAGCGACCGCCGCGTCTGAAGACTTCTCGACCGACCGTTCGCACATTTGGTCGGTATCAGCAAAAGTGATTGCTGCGAACATGCCATTTGGAGCCGGCTTTGGTGCATTTGGGGTGGCTTACACACCGTTCGATACATTGAGCGGGCTGGCTCGTGTCGAACAGGCGCATAACGATTATTTGCAGGTTTTGGCAGACGCTGGTGTTCCCGGATTACTGCTCGGGCTTGGCTTTCTTTTTCTGATTTTTCGTTACGGATGGCGTTCGATGAAGATCGAAAACTCGTTCCGTCGCGGCATCGCTATCGGCGCATTCGCAGGCTGTTTCGCGGTTCTTGTTCACAGCATATTCGATTTTGTCCTGCACGTAACCGCCGTCGCAATGCTCTTTCTTACTCTGCTTGCAATGCTGTCGGCAAGTCAAAAAACTTTCGGCGACGATAGCGACGATGTCCGAAAACAAAAACGAAAGAAGTACCGACCGGCCTCTACCGTATCGGAAGAAGTAACGCACGAACGGGACTCTTTAGAATTGCCTTTGCAAACAAAAACTTAGACTTGGGCTTCGGAAGGTTGGTGTCTTTTTCGGGGCCGGGCAAACGAAACCAGATACCAAATGATCCCGTGGGCGACGTAAGCTCCTGAAAGGATCAAGAGCATGTACTTTGAGTAAAGGAACATCAACATCCCGACCGCTGCGATCACTAAAACCAGATACAAGTTACGCCGGCCGACGCCTACCGTTTTCATGCTGGAATACTTGATCGTGCTGACCATCAGAACACTCAATACCGTGATCAAGGTCATTATCAGATAGGTGTAGTAACGAGCACCTGCTTCACCGTACGAAATGAGCGGAAGCGGAGCAAAATGCACGAGTGCTGCCATTAACCCGGCTGCAGGCGGAATCGGGAGCCCGACGAAATTCTTCTTGTCAACCTTCGGCGTCCCTTCCATAAGAACGCGGGGTCGCGTAGCCTGGAGATTAAACCTGGCCAGGCGAAATGTGCCGCACATCAGGTACATGAAGAGCAAAAATACGCCGAATGCATATTCCGAGCTTTGCTCATTAAAGGACGATCCGATCGCCCAACTGTACATCAACGCTATAGGTGCGATGCCAAATGTGAGTACATCGGCAAGGGAATCGAACTGCACACCGATTTCCGTGGCCGTTTTCGTCATTCGAGCGACGCGGCCATCGAGCGTGTCGAATAAAATTGCGAGGCCGATTGCAATAGCTGCTCGATTGAAATACCAACTTGCCGCCGACGGATCAGTAAAAGCAAAGTTATAACCGCGAATCGAATACAATACAGCGATGAAACCCATCGCAATATTTGCCGCAGTAAAAGCGGTGGGTATCACATAGAGGCCCTTTTTGAGGCCTTTGTGAACGGCTTTAGGTTGTTCTTCGTTTTCCATTAATCGCGGTGGATGTGAACTGTATATCGTCGCGAGCTAACTTCCGATCGAATTTCCGTATGTTGCGATTACCGTTTCTCCGCCCTTCACTCGATCGCCAACATTAACACATAATTCGACCGAATGAGGCATCAAGAGGTCAGTCCTCGAGCTGAACTTGATCAATCCGAAACGCTCTCCGCGTTTGAGCAGGTCACCGGCTTTATTCCAGCATACGATCCGCCGGGCGAGCACACCCGCGATCTGAGTACATACAACTGAAATATCCTTATTTTCAATAGTCAGGGAATTTCGTTCATTTAGAAAGCTGGCGTTATTGTTGGTCGCAGGCAATTTGCGACCAAGGACATATTCGATCTTTGAGATCGTGCCTTCTATCGGCGAACGGTTGATGTGAACATCTAAGGGCGACAAAAAGACGCTAACATTTTTCCCGTCCTCGGTTTGATCGATCCGAGTGATCCTGCCGTCTGCGGCGGAAACTATCAAACCATCTTGAGCCGGTACGGCTCGATAGGGATCACGGAAAAAGAAAGCCATAAATCCCGCGACCAATGCGAAAAAAGCAGCGACGGGCCAGAACAAAACGGCCCCGGCAACCAGAGCTGCCACGACAGGCACGATAACGAACGGAAAGCCCTCTTTTACCATAAAATGCCGCGAGGCTTGGGAACGTAAACGTCGTTCCAAGCCCCGCTTTCCTGAAGTTGTAATTTTACTTGAATTTAGACACGAATGGAAAGCAAGCAAAAAGGCTCGAGCAAAGGCATGCGTCGAGCCTTATTCCGAATTTTTAAACAAAATCGTCTATCGTACCGGATTGTCCTTCGCATAACTATATGCACACCATGCTGAAATGATGTGGACGACCCATCCAAACAGGCCCGCTGTACCGATCCAGGAAACACCGGTTAGCACAAGCCAAATAATACCGACCACTATACGGCCGTTGTATATCTGGCCAACGCCAGGCACCAACAAACTCAATAATCCAGCAATCCACGGTTCACGCATCTTTCCTTAAACCTCCATTTGGAATACGAGAATCCGAACCGCAAGTTCCAAAAAAGCTTCTGGTCATTCGGCGATCATTGAATGCACTAGGAAATGTATTGAGAAAAAAAGAGCTACCCCGGCAAACACCGATATCGAGACCAAAGGCGTTTTCCCGCCATGATGGTTCACCTCAGGTATCAAGTCGCTCGCCGCAACATAAAGGGTAACTCCGCTCGCGATTGGCAACGCATATGCAACGGAAAAGCCAAAGTAATTGCCCGCAAAATAAAACAAGATCACCCCGATCAATGTTGTAGCTCCGATAAGCGATGTTGCGACCAAAACTTCACGGAGACCTTTGCCGGCGGCAATGACCATCGAGCCGATCGTGAAACCTTCGGGAAATTTGTGAAGGAAAACCGCCAGGAATACCAGGAATCCGACCTTTAGGTCGATTTGGGCGGCCGCGGCGATCGAAATCCCGTCGAAAAACGTATGGATCATCAAGCCGCCGATCCCGGAGTAAGCGGACCGAGCAGATATTAGATGATCGGAATGCACCTCCTCCCCAAGGTGAAAATGCGGCGCGACCGTGTGTTCGAAGAATTGCGTCAGCAAATAACCGCCGAGCAACAGTAGCATCGGCGTATAAAGCGTCGCCCCGACATCACGTTTTTGCCATATCTCAATGGTTTTCGGTATCACTTCGAAAAACGTGACTGCAAGCATGAACCCCGCACCCAAAGCCAGTAGATATTTAAGGCTTCGGCGATAGCTGTCGTGAAGGCGAGAAGGGAATAAGATCAACCCACCAAGTATGTTTGCAGCGGCGGCTAATAATCCAAATCCCAATAATTGCAACAATTCCGAAAGCATATAGTCGGTTGACAATCACTCTAACCTAAAGATTTCGCAAAATAAAACAAAGCTTTTCACCTAATTCCCAGTGTCAATCGAAGCATCGATGATTTTAAGCACCTGATTAAGTTTGAATCGGTTAATTTGTCTTGACAGCGGTTTTGATGCGGGCGTATTATGCCTATAAGCATTCGACGAAGTTGCTTCGAGATGCCAAAACAAAACCGGTTTTGTGAAGATTTTGTTTAATGGTTTAAGCGCATCGGCATCGAATGTTTTTAGTGCAAAACGGCCCTCAGCTGACTTAAATGGACGGAAAATCAACAAGTCTGAGGAGTTCGCCACCAACCCTTTTATAAAATTTTGATTCCAGCGTTCCGGGCACAAAGCCTGAATCGAAGTTGTATTGTCTGGACTTAGGTCTTTGAAGATGGGCGAAAGTGTGTCTGAAAGCCAGCATTTACCAGTGTTGCTCGATGAAACGCTAGGATTATTAGGCAATACCGACGGTGGAATTGTCGTA
>JBJMGN010000085.1:0-2854 GCA_045807885.1 Pyrinomonadaceae bacterium
TTCCCCGAAATCAAACGTCCGATCCTGCGCTGAAGTCGACGCGGCCAGCAGAAATGGAACACTGAAAATGAGCAGTAGTCTTGGGGCCATTCTTTTCTTTACAAAATGCCTTGGAACACCAATAGCGGTCAGCGCAGCCTAGATCTGATCTTTACCGGACGGCATCACCTAAAAATGCGCTTGTCAATTCCCGTTAAATAGGTTAGAAATTCATTACAAATAACTGTCCGCAAGCTTTGAATCCTTTGTAATCTGATCAGTAAGTGAGTTTTTTAATTGTCTTTCCGGCAATATAACAGGTAGGTTTTCAAATAGCTAGTTAAGCGGTTTTCTCTGCCGAAAAATCAGCGTTTTGACTGCTTATCGGTGCCAATCCTTAAAGTCGGTTATGCCTAAAATATGAAACTTGAAAGGCGCGAATTCCTAAAAGGACTTAGTGCCGTCGGGACGGCGGCGGTTTTAGCTCCGCGTGCTCTCTATTCGCTGGTACCTGAATCGAAGATCGAAATATTGATCAATGAACCGATCGGCCCGATCAACAAGGACCTTTACAGTCACTTTGTTGAGCATCTTGGCGCTGTTGTTTACGACGGTATATGGGTCGGCGAGAAGTCGAAGATCCCGAATTACAATGGCATCCGAAAAGATCTCGTAGATAACCTGAAAAAGCTCAGGCCCGGAGTCATCCGCTATCCCGGGGGCTGCTTTGCGGATCAATATGATTGGCGCGACGGCGTAGGATCGCGAGAGAAACGGCCAACACGCGTGAACTTTTGGGCCGACACAAAATACAAAACGACAAAGCCGTACGAAGATCTGCAGGACGGTCCGCAGAAATATGAGAATAACCACTTTGGTACAGATGAATTCGTAACGTTTTGCCGGATGGTCGGTGCCGATCCATATCTTGCTGCAAATGTCAGGAGTCGCGATGTCAGGGTATTTCTGGAATGGCTTGAGTACTGCAATGCGCCGGCGAATCTGACCACGTGGTCAGCCGAACGAGCAAAGAATGGGTATCGCGATGCTCACCGGGTAAGTTTCTGGGGGGTCGGGAACGAATCATGGGGTTGCGGAGGTGATTTCACACCGGAGGAATACGCGACGGAGTTCCGAAAATTTACCGCATGGCTGCCAACCTATGGAGTGCCGCTGAAGTTGATCGGGTCCGGGCCGAACGGCGGCGATGTGAACTGGACGCGAAAATTTTTCGAAGGCCTGTCACAAAAGGGCGGCCGCCAGATCGCGAAACTATATGGATGGGGCCTGCATTATTACTGCGGTTCGACGGGACAGCAAATTGCCAATGAATATACCGAGAACGAATGGTATGACCTGCTTGAGCGAGCGAACCGGATGGAAACCTTGGTCGAGGACCATTGGCAGGTTATGGGTGAATTCGATCGCGAACGCCGCGTGAAACTAGCTGTGGATGAATGGGGAGCGTGGCACAAACAGGATTCGGACGTTCCGCCCGGTTACCTTTACGCCTACGCGGGAACCTTGCGCGATGCGCTTGTATCGGCGATCAATCTCGATATTTTCCAACGCCATGCAGACAAGATCGTGATGGCAAATCCCGCACAGCTCGTAAACACGATCCATTCACTGTTTCATACCTACGAGGACAAATTCATCCTTACCCCGAACTATCATGTGTTTGAGATGTACATGCCGCATGCGGGAGCGACGGCCGTTCGTACCGAGTTCATTTCGCCGAAGGTTGGATTCACGCGTTTCGACGCACAGCGAAAGGAAGTGCCCGCGAGTTTTTGGGGTCTTGGCGGATCGGCCTCGATAAACGGCAAGACGGTCACGATGACGGCAGTCAATCCGGACGCGAAGAACGCACGTGAGACCGAGATAAATATCGCCGGAGGCCGAATAGCATCCGCAAATGCGCGTGTGCTTTCGTCGACAGACATTCATTCACGCAATAGTTTCGAAAATCCGAATGGCCTGATGCCGCGGAACGAGGCCGTCACGCTCGGGACTGGCGGACGACTGATCTACAAATTCGCACCGGCGTCGGTGACACGGTTGACGCTGTCGATAGCTTAGAACTTGGACTCAGTGTTTTATGAAACGAACCTTCGATGTGTTAGTTCTGATCGTTTTGTTGGCAAGTCATTCGCTTCTAGCCCAAACCGACGCGACGACGCCGCTGCATCTTTTGAAACCGGATTATCCCATTCCCTACGGCATACCGAAACGAGAAGAAGTGATAGCGGTCCTAAATCGCGTCCACGGCTACCTGAACGGTGTTACTCCGCCCGGGTTCCAGAATGAAAAGACCGGCGAGTTGTTCACCGACGCGACGAAGATCGACCAGAACACGATCTTGCAGCGTGGAGATTTCCGGATCGTTTCCTATGAATGGGGAGTCACGTATGCCGGAATGCTTTTAGCGAGCGATGCGACCGGCGATTCGCGTTACCGTGAATACGTCGACAAACGCCTCGCATTCATCGCTCAGGCCGCGTCTGCATTTCGCAAGCCGACGGCGCATTACGACGAATGGGAAGGCCGCATGCCGCTGCGAAATCTCATCAACCCCAGAACGCTTGACGATACAGGCGCGATGTCCGCGGCGATGATCAAGGCGGTCCGCGCAGGAAACCGGTCGGATCTTCGGCCTGTTTTCGAGCGTGGGTTGAACCATATTATGACTGGGCAATATCGTCTTGCCGATGGGACATTGGCTCGGAATCGTCCGCAGCCAAATACGCTCTGGCTGGACGATATGTTCATGAGCGTTCCTGCGATAGCGCAGATGGGCAAACTGACCGGCGATAAGAAATATTTTGACGAGGCAACCAAGCAGGTGCTTAGTTTCGCGGAAAAGATGTTCAAT
>JBJMGN010000086.1:0-6163 GCA_045807885.1 Pyrinomonadaceae bacterium
CAGCGATGTATGAGATACGTAAACGAACGGACGTGCCCATCGTTGCGGACATTCATTTCCACTACAAACTAGCTCTGAAAGCGCTCGACGCCGGCATCGACAAGCTGCGAATAAATCCCGGAAACATCGGCCACATCGACCGCGTTCGGGAAGTTGTCCGGGCGGCGGAGGCACAAAAAGTGCCTATTCGCATTGGCGTTAACGGCGGTTCGCTTGAAAAAGACCTGTTGAAAAAGTACGGCACCGCAACCCCTGAAGCGATGGTCGAATCAGGGATGCGCCATATCAGGATCTTAGAAGACCTCGGATTTGGCGACATCATCATTTCGCTTAAAGCTTCGGACGTGAATCGAATGGTCGAGGCTTATCGTCTGATGGCAGCGAAAGTCGATTACCCGCTGCATCTCGGTGTTACCGAAGCAGGTACGCCATTCGGCGGAACGATCAAATCCGCGATCGGTCTTGGAGTGTTATTGCACGAAGGCATTGGGGACACGATCCGCGTGAGTCTTGCAGCCGAACCGCACGAAGAGGTCCGCGTCGGTTGGGAAATTTTAAAGTCGCTTGAATTGCGAAAACGTGGGGTGACGGTCGTCGCATGTCCGACGTGCGGACGTCTCGACATCGATAACTTTGTCGAGATCGTCACCGAGGTCGAACGCCGCCTGGCTCATGTCGAGGAACCACTTCACCTTTCTATAATGGGCTGTGCCGTAAACGGCCCTGGCGAGGCCCACGATTCGCAGCTGGGCATAACCTTTGGCCGCAATGTAGGAATGATCTTCAAAGACGGAGTACCGATGCGGCGGGTCGCGGGTGACGACATTGTGGAGGAGTTCGTAAAGGAAGTCGAGATCCTTCGCAAAGAAGGCGCCGAAGCCAAGTCTCTCAAAAGCGAAAAACCGCTCGTTCAGATCACCTAAATTTTTTGGCCGCGAACGTAAATTCTTACGGAAATAAGATTGTAAAAGGGTAAAACGGGAGATTTCGAAGCACGCCGAAAGTGATCAAAACTCCCAGCGTTACCCAAAGAAAGATCAGGTTCCAGTTCGCAAGTATCAAACCTTTCCCACGCAATACAACCGAAAACAGCGACGCGAAGATATAACCGAGAAGCAGCGATACAAGGGGTATCAGCGCGTTATAGTCGAGAGCGGTCAATATGTCGCCGTGAAAGAGCGCGTGAAAGCCGCGCGTTAACCCGCAGCCCGGACACGCAAAACCCGTTATTCGATAAAGCGGGCAAACGGGAAAGAAACCTGCCTGACTCGGGTCGAAAAACCAAACGAAAACGGCACCGAGAAGCATAGCCCCGATGCCGATCACCGCAAGAACGCGAATCGAAATAGAATTTGTACTAAGAACTAATTGCCCTGCCGTCACACAACAATTTTACTATTAATTGCTTCCATCGTCAGGCAGAACAAAATTGTATGTAAGAACGCCGCTGACCTTAACTGGCTCACCATTCAAACGTGTCGGGCTGAACTTCGCCATTTTCGCCGCTTCCACTGCCGAGACTCGCAAAAGTGGGTGTCCGCTCACGGCCGCCGCGGAAATAACATCGCCGTTCTCGTCGATCAGGATCTGAACGCTCACCGTGCCGCTTGCCTTAACTGCTTTTCCGGCCGCCGGATATTCAGGTGATGGTAAACTAACGGCCTTTCCGTTCAATACACCGCCGTTAATAGACTTGGCCGCGTCTGCCTGAAAGCTATATGTGATAAAACCCGTGACCTTTACCGGCTCGCCGCTTAAACGCGTTGGAGAAAATTTTGCTTCCAACGCCGCGGCCCGCGCGGCCTCGACAAGGCTTGCGTCCGGCAGCTCTCCTTTTACGGTCTCTTTCGAGCCATCGGCATTCGAACGAACAACAGCCGACCCCTCGGCGTCTGCCTCAGCCTCCGTCACGTTGCCTTCCTCATCGACCGTTACCTTTACCGCGACCGCGCCTTCGAATTTCCCAGCTTTCGCCTCAGCCGGATAAGCAGGCTTCGGCAATTTTACTGCCTTGCCGTTCAAAACGCCGCCGTTGATAACCTTCGGCACGTCCTGTGCAGCCAGTACATTTACAAACACAAATCCCAGCAATAGGAATGCTGCGGTCAAAAGGAAATGTTTCATTCGCTTCCCTCCCGTTTGATTGTTTTCAGAATCTTACAACAGAATAGACACCGCGGCGACAAATTTGTTCCCAAAATTATGCGGCGACCTTCATAAAGAGAGCGTCGGCAGCTGATTTTCGGTTGATGTTTACCGCCAATGATTGCCGCAGCAACTCGATCTCGGTCAATGCTTTTTCTAGTTGATGAGTGGTCACCTGCCCCGAAATCCCTGTGAGCTCTTCCGCTATATCGAAATTTCGCAGTGCTTCCGGCCGCGTACCGTTTTTGATCGTCCACAAATCGCGCATCAGCATTTCGAGGACCGAGAGGTTCTCTTCAAACAGGTCCTTATTCTTCGAGTCGTTTAGTTGCTCGGCAGCGCGAAGCAGAGCTGCCCGGTCAATATTGATAAACGCCTTTTCGATCACCGAAATCTGTGCGCTTCGCTGTGCGCGGAATTTGTCGAGGTCGATAGCCAATGCGGCGGCAACTCGTCCGTTTGCAATACGGGCGGCCAGCTTTGCATCGGTTGGGGTAAATTCTCGTCTATCGATCAACAGATCTTCGATCTCGGTTTCGGCAACCGGAGCAAACCTGATCGTCTGGCAGCGTGAGCGAATGGTCGAAAGCAGGGCGTCGGGCCGCGAGGTGACCAGTATCAAATATGTTGTCGAGGGCGGCTCTTCGAGCGTTTTCAAAAGCGCGTTCGACGCCGCGTCGTTCATCTTATCTGCATCGTTGATGATAAAAACGCGTGCCCGTACCTCGTAAGGCCGAAAATTCGCCTGAACTTCCAAAGCCCGGATCGCATCAACCCGCACGTTACGTTTGAATGGTATTACGATTCCAACATCAGGATGCTCGCCGAAGAAAACAAATTCGTAGTCGTCGCCCTTTTCCGATGTCGGCGTGTTAAAAACTCCCACACGCTTGCACGCGGAACAGGTCCCGCATGCAGAATTCCCGGTTTGGCAAACAAACGCTCGGGCAAGCTCAACGGCAAACTGCTTTTTGCCGACGCCATCTGGACCCATAAACAAAAGCGAATTTGGAACGCGTTCGTTGCGAAGAAGCTGAGCGAGCGAATCTTTAACGTTCTGATTGCCGATCAATTGCGAAAACATTTCTATTCAACTCCAAGAAAGCGGGAAATCAATGCGGCGACTTTTTCATGTGTTTCGTCCACCGAACCGTTGGCGTCGATTATCTTAAATCGATTCGGTTCGCGGGCAGCGATCCCATGATAGGCATCGCGTACGCGTGTATAAAAATCGGCGGTTTCGACGTCCATTCGGTTCTTCACCCGGTCGCCTTTTTCGTGGTCGATCATCCTTTCCAGAGCAAGTTCGACCGTGATGTCAAAAAAGATCGTCAGATCGGGTTTCAGACCTCCCGTAGCCAACTCGATCACCTGATTTACGGTATTTTCGTCAAAGCCGCGACCCGCGCCCTGGTATGCAAAAGTCGCGTCGGCAAACCGGTCGGAGATCACGGTCCGGCCTTGAGCAAGTTCAGGTTTGATCAAAAACTCCACATGCTGAGCGCGGTCCGCCGCAAAAAGCAGAAGCTCCGCGATCGGTGCGACCGTCTCTTCCGTTTCAAGAAACGCTTCTCTCAGACGTCGTCCGAGCGGAGTGTCGCCTGGTTCGAATGTGGATATGAAATCGACGCCGCGGGCGCGAAGTGTTCCGGCAAGCATACGCATTTGCGTGGACTTGCCGCTTCCGTCAATTCCCTCGAAAGTGATGAATTTTCCCTGCAAAGTTCGCTTATGCGGCAGCGATCTCGCCCTTCCGTTCCTGTGAGATGGTCGAGATCGAGTGTTTGAAGATCAGCACGTCCTGGCCGCCGACATCCAGCAGCACCGAGAATTTGTCAAAGCTTTTGATCCGGCCCGAAAGGGTCGCCCCCTGCAGCAAATGGATGACAACATTTATCCTTTCGCGTCGAGCAGAATTTAAAAAAGCGTCCTGTATGTTTTGGGCAGCCGGCTTATCCATGACAATTTCCCGTTTAGTTTCTTAAGTTTATAATTGCGTCGAAAATTATATCAAATTTAACGGAAACGTATATAAATTAGTTGTGAGCAACTATTTGACCGGTCTCGGTGCAGTAATTTCCGGCAATAATTCGCCCCAAACGGACTCGTCGCTGCCAAAACCGCTTAGCCATATCGCGTCGTTTTCTCGTCGAAACCAGGTAAATTGCCGCTTAGCATAGTTTCGAACGTCCTGTTTACTCTGTTCGATAGCGGACACAAGGTCGCGCATCCCGCGTAAATATTCACAAACACGGCGATATGCGTGGGCACCAAGAGCATTCCCGCGTTCGTTTACACCGCTTTCAAGCAGCCTTTTCACTTCCTCGACAAGTCCATTTGCGAAATGGGACTCAGTGCGTTCGTTTATCTTTTCATAAAGTTCGGCACGCGGCGGGTTGAGGACGAAGAGCTTTATCCTTTCGGTAAATTCGGGCGGCGTTAACCGCTCGGGCCGTTTTGCAGAAAGCCGCTCGCCGGTTTGAAAATAGACCTCCAGTCCCCGCATGACCCGGACAAAGTCCTTCGCAGGCAAATTCGCCGCAAGTTCCGGATCGACCCGAACGAGCAACTTGTGGAGATATTCAGCACCGCGACGTTTGTTAATAAAGCTCAACCGTTCGCGCAAGGACTGATCGGTCTTCGGGCCTTCAAACAGCGGCTGACGAAGCGTCCCAAGGTAAAATCCAGTGCCCCCGACCAAAATTGGTACATTGCCGCGTGACTCGATCTCCGTGATGACTCTCGCCGCGTCTGCTGCCCAATCTGCCGCCGTATAATCGACATTGGGATCGACGTAATCGATCAGGTGATGTGGAATTCCCTGCTTCTCCTCGTCCGACGGCTTAGCAGTTGCGATCTCGATACCTTTGTAAAGCTGAACCGAATCGAAATTCACCACCTCGCCGCCGACATGCTTCGCAAGCCGAACCCCAAGCGCTGTCTTGCCGGAACAGGTCGGCCCGGCGATGGCGAAGATCGGGCGTTTTGAAGCCGAATTTTTCACAAGTTTTGTATTTTAGCATTCACGGCTGGGTATATCGGCAGCGTTAGCCTAAGTAATATGGGCGTGCAGCCGTACTCATTTCTGCTTTGGTCGGTGTGTATCGGTTTTGCCGGCCTCTGCGTGGCGACCCGACAAAGTTCAAGGTGGATCGCGACGGCCGTTACCAAAATGACGGCGAGTACGGCGTTCGTGGCGATCGCGCTGATAAACGGCGCGCTTGATACGGATTATGGCGTTCTCGTTTTGGCCGCACTCGTCTTCAGCTGGTTCGGCGATCTCTTTCTGCTCAGCGAACGATACACGTTCGTCCTCGGCGGCATCGCCGCATTCTTTCTCGCGCACGTTGCTTTCGCAGCCGCATTCAGCAGGTTGTTCCTCGATATCGAAAACTTAACGTTTGCTTTAGCGGTTCTACTCGCCGTCGGCCTGGCAATTCTCTGGTGGTTATGGAGGCATCTTTCGGGACTGTACCGAGCTGCCGTGCCGGCATATCTCATTGCGATTGTCGCGATGTCTTCGCTCGCCATCGCCGCGAACCGCTCACCGACACTTCCTCTGGCCGCCGGTGCAATTCTTTTTGCCATCTCCGATGTCACCGTCGCGGAAGACCGGTTTATTAAACCTGGCCGTACAACGGCGTGGGGGCTGCCGCTCTATTATCTCGCTCAGCTTCTGCTCGCCGGCTCTGTGATAGCGGTGCGATAGAGTATCCTTTCTGCTGACCGGATCAAATAAAAAATACAGCTATGAATCGCAAAAGAAGTCTCAGGGCCGTGCTCACGGTTATTGTTCTTACTTGTCTGGCCGCGCCGCTGTTCGCGCAGAGGCGTGACGATTACGTTAGATACGTAAACCCGCTGATCGGCACGCAGCGGATGGGGCATACGTTTCCAGGTGCGACGGTGCCGTTCGGGTCGGTGCAGCTTTCCCCGGATACGGACGAGCAGCCGCATAACATCGGCGGCAAATACAACAAAGAGACATATCGATATTGCGCGGGCTATCAATACGACG
>JBJMGN010000087.1:0-3704 GCA_045807885.1 Pyrinomonadaceae bacterium
TTCATTCTCCCGCACGTCAAAGCTGATGGCGATAACGTCGTAATCCTTTCCAGGATCAAGCGAAATGCCTTTCATCGAACCTGAGAGACCGTTCAGGACCTGATTGCAGAGCATGGGGCACTCGTAATACACGAGTGCGAGAACCACTGGACGCCCGCTCTTAAAAAGCTCGCTCAACGCGATCTCTTTTCCGTCCTCGTTTTTGAATTTCGCATCGAGCGGTAACTGCTCACCAAGCCTTTGCTCGATACCAACCGTTTGGAGCGCCTCCGGCAGGCCGTTGCTAACCCCGACTGACGGCTCGTAATAACGCGGTGAGTACAACGGAGAGTTGTAATGTTCGCTCTTCTGAGCGACCGCAAAGCCAGACAAAGTTATTGCCGCGAGCAACGCAGCAGTCGCGATTCGAATTTTTGAGCCTGTAATTCTGAAACCCAGTTTCATTAGAACTTATCGTCGTGTGGCCGTAGCCTTCCGTCCTGAACTCGCGTCGGAGATATACTTTCTCGATTCTGTCGCAAAGTGCTCAGCTTCTTCGCCGGTCTTCGCTTTCAAATTGCTCTCTAAAACCTTCGATACAGCTTCTTCGATCGGCATCGCCGTTAACACTCCTGTCTTAGAGTCCTTCATACCGTGCTCGCGAATCTCGTCCCATTGCTGTTTTAATTCACGATATTCGGCTTGCGGTGCGCCTAATTCCATTTTCACGCGGCCGTTCGGCGAATCTACTCCAAAACCGGGCGCAGTTTGAAGTCTTGGTTCCGGCGGGAGTTTTTCCAGTTCGCTCATAGCCATCGGATTATTCGCGGCTTTCGATTCCTTGTTGTTTTCTTCAAGGACGTTGTTCAAAAGCCACATAAGTATGAAAGTAATAACGATCAGAAGGAAAAGGCCGATCGCGAACTTCACGATTCCGCCGAAGCCGATGACATTCTGCTCGTACGGTTTGTCGAGATCTGCAACTGTCGGTTCGTGTTTTGACGAAGACATATACTTTAAAGATATCTAATGACCTTTTCCGTGTTCAACTGCCCGTTCGAAAAATGGATCCATTACAGGTGCAAGCGGCCGTGCCCGCAACTGGCCGAAGAAATACCATAACCAAATTCCGCCGATCGCGATCGGGGCGGCGATATCCATCCAGCTAACAATGAACGCCCCCTGTTCGGCTCCCATTGTATTTATCCTCGGTGTCGGACCGATAAGAAAAAACATATCGACCAGACGCATGAAAAGAATAAAGATGGCGATCGAAGCAAGAAGGCGAGGTTTTCGCTTAAAGTCTTGCTGCAGCAGGATCAGGAACGGAACGGCGAAGTGGAAAAGTATCAATGCGACTCCAACCCAGAACCACCCGTCCTTCATTCGCGTCAAATACCAGGCAGTTTCTTCCGGAATGTTTCCAGACCAAATGATAAGCCACTGCGACAGATTGAAATAGCCCCAGACCATTACCATGGCCAACATTAATTTTCCAATGTCGTGAAAATGTCGTTTGCCCAGGATGTGATTCATCGGCACCTTATCAGAAAGGTACGCAAGAATAGTTACCGAAAAGCACATGCAGCTCAGCGCCCATCCGATCACAAACAAAAGACCCCAAATCGTGGAAAAGAAATGCGGGTCGAGGGTCAACGTCCAATCTACCGCGGCAAAAGTAACAGTAAGGGCGTAAATGACCATCGTTGGTCCCGAGAATCGCGACATTCGGTCAAGAAGCGATGCTGCATCCTCGTAATTATCGGTTCGATCTTGCCGCGAGGACCAGTCATTCAACAGATAAACCATTACGCCGAACAAAATAAAATAAACTACTGAGCGGGCGACCCAGGACCATGGCAGCAAATAAATGCCTCTCGCCTCGATGGCATGATCTGTTGCCGGCAAATGTGTCCACTCGTAAACCGAATGATTGAGAACACCAACTGCAAGCGGCACGAACATCAATACAATTAGCGGAAGGGTTCGCGATGCAGCTTCAAAGATCCGCCGCAGCACGACTCCCCACGCGCCGCCGGTCATGAATTGAAGCATCAGCAGACCGATCGCTCCGATCCCGATTCCGCTCCAAAAAACAAAACCCAACAGCCAACTCCTTAGCGCTTGTTCGGGGTTAAAATACAGCCCCACTAACCACACGAGTAGCGCGATCCCGCCGGCGCCAAGGAATAAAGTGCGAAGCCCTTCGATCTCTTGCGGTGCGTTATATCTGCCGCGATCGTTCATTGTCTCGCGCCTCCGGTCTCGTGTGAATTTGCCGGTGCAGCTTGGTGTGGAGCCGCGGACCCGCCAGGATTGTTGGAATTCATTTTCAAGATCTCTTCAGGATTCTGGCTCGCCTGCAGCGTGCGAATGTAAGCTGCCACGGCCCACCGATCAGCCGCAGGAAGCACCGCGGCATAGCTGTTCATTTTGCCCCAACCGTTGGTCATGACATCGAAGAAATGTCCGACCGGTGCATTTCTCAACCGGTCGTCGTGATATGTCGGGGGAGGCGAAAATCCGCGACGTACGACCATCCCATCTCCGTTTCCAACCGGCCCGTGACACACAATGCAGTAGATGTTAAAACGATTTTCGCCTCGCTCGATCAGCTCAGCCGTGACGGGCAGCGGAAATTCCACAATATCGTTCGGAAACGAAGTGACGATCGTGTTGCCGGCGGCATTTGTCGTGGTCTCAACAGGCGTATTCAGATTCGGGTTGTCGATCTTGCCGGTATAAAACGCCTTGTTTTCCTTCAGTTGTCCGCGGGCCACGGTTCCTTCCGGAATATCGCGCGACGCTCGCTTGTCACTGAAAAAATCACTTTCCTTGTAGACCTTATATCGCGGCTGGTCCTGCATATCGAAACGAACGCCGCAACCGAAGCCAATGAGGCAGTAAGCACCAAGCAGTAGGCAGAAAAGAATCTTCCGCATCTGTCCGCTGTTCACTGTCCGTTGTCCACTATTCGGGTACATCGAACACCTCCTGAGCATCAAGGCCTTCAAGAAGGCTCCTTGTTTCGTCGTAGCCATATTTCGGATCAGCGGATTCTACGAGCAAAAAGAACTTCTCGCGTGTCGCAAGCGCAAAACGCGGAACGTTGAAAACCGGATGATATGGACGCGGAAGTCCGTTCAAAAATAGCATTCCAAAAACCGCGGTAAAGCCCGCAAGGAGTATCGTCAATTCGTAGGACGGCGGTATAAACGAGATCCAGCTTAAAAACGGTCGTCCGCCAATATTCAGGGGATAATCTATGTAGTGCACGAATACTTGTAAGCTCACACCGAGAAGCAGCCCTGTAATACCACCAAAGAAAACAAGAACCGGCAGGATGCTTCGCTTGATGCCCAGCGCCTCGTCGATCTCGTGGATCGGGAATGGCGAAAATGCATCCGTCCTTGTATAACCAGCTTCGCGAACCGCATTCGCCGCATCGACCAGCTCGGTCGGCGAATCAAATTCAGCGAGTAAACCGTAAAGATTTTCTTTCATAATTCGAGCGACCTCGAACAAAATTAGACACCGTGAATTAGAGTCAACGGATCTCCGCTAAAAAAATTTTCAGATCGATACGATTCATCGCGAGCGATCATCAACAAACCTGCCGTCATCGCTAGCGCGATGACAACGAATGCTGGGATCTGATCTCTCCTAAAAATGGACATAGTTACAAATTATTTGTTCGGCGGATCCGTCCGGTCGTATGTGTATTC
>JBJMGN010000088.1:0-6689 GCA_045807885.1 Pyrinomonadaceae bacterium
CTGTTACTGTGGCTGAAGCGCCGATCTCGATGAAATCTCCAGTATCGCGGACGCCGCGAAGCGTGTTGTCGTATAAGACATGCGTTGAATCACTTTCGGCAAAAAAATCTGGCTTTTGAACATACACGTCGGTTCCACCGCCCACCAGAGACACACTCGCTGCCTGCACCCCGCCCGTTCGTGTTTCCGCCTTCGGTATTAGGTTCGCAAGTCGCTGCGCAATGCCTTCGAAATATGACGGCACGAACTGCCTGTTGCCTTCTGCCACCTGCCCACAGATGAGTTCTGCTGCGCGTTCGATCGACTTATATCCGGTGCAGCGACAGATGTTGCCGTCGACAGATGAAACTGCCATTTCAGGCGTCTTCTCAGTAGCATCCACACAGAACCCGGTCAGCGACATCACGAAACCGACAGTGCAAAATCCACATTGCGTGCCGCTTTCATCGACCATCGCCTGCTGGACAGGTGTTAATGATCCGTCGTCCGGATTAATGCCTTCGATCGTGGCGATGTGTTTTCCGGCCGCATTCGCCAGCGGCATCAGGCATGAGGTCATCGTCCGATATTTCACCTCGTCACCAATGAACTCACCGACCAGGATCGTGCACGCGCCGCAATCGCCCTCGCGGCAGCCGATCTTAGTTCCTTTTAAGTTTTGGCGATAGCGAACGAAATCGAGCACCGTTATCCCGCCAGCCTTGTCGGTGGAAATATCCTGATTGTTTAGGATGAACTCGATCATAGAGAGGTAAGAGTGACGGCTTCAGCCGTTCCAACACTTGAACGCCTAAAGGCGTCGCTCTTACGACATTCAAAATTTTCGGATCAAAACTACGCCTGCAGTAATTAATAGAATACCGCCAATGCGTACAAGGCTGATCTCTTTTAAGGGAACGCCGAACAGGCCGAAATGATCGATCAAGAGAGTCACGATCATCTGCCCGGCGATGATCAGGCTGAACGTCATAGCGACGCCGAGACGCGGGACAAGCGTCACTGCCGCGGCGACGAAAAATGCGCCGAGCAGCCCGCCGATCCAGGCTATGGGGGGCGCATTTTTTGCGTCCGACAGAGCGGAAAGGGTTTCACCGGAAAGCAGTGCGTAAGCGAACAACGCGATCGTGCCGACAAGAAACGAAATGAACGCGGCGAGGATCGGGCTGCCGACAACGGTCGCCATTTTATTGTTCGTCCCGGCCTGCGTCGGCATCATTGCACCGGCCAGGAGGGCGATCAAGAGATAAAGATACGTGTTCGACATTCCAGGTAGAGAACCACCCCGTTGTTCGAGGCGGGCGTAACCCCTCCTTTTTAATGAGGGAAGCTTTCGAAACTAGTATTCGATTTTGTCGGGTTTCGCGATCCAGTTATGAAAAACCGTCAAGCCTTCATCTCGCAGTAATGTCGAGATCTGCACCTTCCGGTCGTCGAAATTGTTTCCGCAAAGTTCGTCGTAGATGAACGCATCGTCGAAACCGGCGTTAGCCGCGTCGTGCCGATCGCAAGCAATGAAAACGCGCTCAGGCCTTGCCCAATAGATCGCCCCCAGGCACATTGGGCATGGCTCGCACGAAGTGTAAACGATGCAGCCGCCGAGCTGGAACGAATCGAGAGACTTACATGCGTCACGAATCGCAACGACCTCGGCGTGCGCCGTTGGATCGTTCGTCGACGTGACCTGGTTCACGCCCTCACCGACGACCTTGCCATCACGTGCGATCACGCAACCGAACGGCCCGCCGGTGTTCGAATCGGCGCCCTTCTGCGCAAGTTCGATAGCCCGACGCATGAATTTTTCATCGAGTTCGGACATTTACTGTTTTGGTTTTACCTTGATCTCGAAAAGCCGCCGCCATAGCTTGCCGGTAACGAAAAGCCGGTCGGTCGCTTCATCGTACGCGATGCCGTTCAAAACGTCGGCTTTTTCATTTTGCGATTGTTCTTCTTTCGTCACCGCATCGAGGTCGATACGGCCAAGGTATTTTCCGTTCGCAGGGTCGATGCGAACGATCGCTGCGGACTGCCAAACATTTGCCCAGATCTCGCCTTTAACCCATTCAAGTTCGTTCAGCTGCATGATCGGCGACCCGCGTTCGTCGTTCACAACGATCGTTCGTTTGGTGTCGAACGTTTCGGGGTCGAGCACCCGGATCACGTGGGTTCCATCGCTCATGTAAAGCGATGTACCGTCATTCGTCAGACCCCAGCCTTCGCCCGTGTAGCGAAATTCCTTCAACGGCTTAATATCGGCGAGGCTGTAAACGAATGCAGTTCGTTCCCGCCATGTAAGCTGATAGATCTTGTCGTTCAGGACCGTGATGCCCTCGCCGAAATACTCGGGTGCTACATCATGTTTCTGGAGTACTTTTCCGGTCTCGATCTCAACCTTTCGGAGCGAAGAGCGAAACGAGTCAGTGCCGCGGCCGCCGGTGCCTTCGTAAAGTACGCCCTGATAGAAATCAAGGCCCTGCGTGAATGCAGTCGGGTCGTGCGGATAGGTCTTAACTATGTCGTATGAGTAGATCGGCACGGATGCGCGAGTATTCGTATTGCCAACATTAGAACCGCTGTTATTCCCCGGCTGCGACCCGCCACAGCTTGCGACAAAGCATGCCGCGATCATTAAAAGTGTACGCATATTTTCAGGTAAGGGCCTTTTGAATCGCCGCTCGCAAACGCCCCGTCGTCAGCCGTTGCAGCCGGACCCCATTTACGAATATCGCAGGTGTTCCATTCACGCCGTAACTGCTCCCGTCGGCGACGTCTTTGTTTACCTCGGCCATTGCTGCGGGGCTGTGTGCGTCGCGTTGGAAACGCTCTACGTCCAACCCCAACTCCTTTGCAAAATTAGCCAGGGACGCAGCGTCGAGCGATTCCTGATTACGATACATCAGATCGGTCATCTCAAAAAACTTTCCCTGCTGTCGAGCGGCATATGCGGCGAGCGCAGCGTCCATTCCATGTTCGTGGATCTGTGTGAGCGGAAAATCGCGTACGACGAGGCGAACGCCGCTGCCGAACTCGGCGATCACCTGCTTCATCAACGGGCTGAATGCCGCACAGGCCGAACATTGGAAATCGACAAATGCGACAACCTTCACCCTGGCCGTTTCAGGGCCGATCGACGGATCGTCGTCCGCCGAAATATTAAGCACCTGCGGTTCGATGTCGTAGGCGTTAAAATTCACCGCAAAGGCGCGAAAAAGCTTGTCCTGAAGTGCGTCCTCAAGGCTCATCTGTTCGTAATTCGAATAATTTTTGAGTTTGTTCGTGACCTCGGCAGCGATAAGCCCGCTTGCGTCAGTGTTTCGCTTTTTAGCTTCCGCATCGAGCAGTTTTGCGAAGATCGCGTTTTCCAGATCGGCACGAATCTGCTCGTAAACATTGGCCCGGAAGTTATACAACGCGATGCGGTTCGCCATTTCGAATTCGCCAACGGTGATCTGCCGGGCGCCGATAGATCCGAGGACATCGGCGGCCTTGAGCGGTAATCCGGCATCCTTGATCGACGTAAACTTGTATTTCGTTTTCAACGATTCGAATAAGCCGTTCCGCTGTTTTCCGCCGGCTTCCTGCTGCAAAAATTCGATGATATTCGGCCGAACATCTTCGAGTGTTCGACTGCCAATATTCTGTCTATTCTTGTCGTAGACTGCCTTGATCTGCACCTCGGTTGGTTTTTCGGCCTTAGCAAGTGCCTCGGCTTCGACCTTTTCGGCCGTTAAGCCTCGGGCCTTCGCTTCGGTTTCAAGCAGCTGCTGAAACACCCATTCGTTGAAGACGCCTCGGCGATTTTCGGCGATGAGCTTCGATTCCTGGTCGTAAAGTTTTCGCCCGTCGGCGGACAGATCGTTCTCGGTAAACCGAAATCCGGTCGCGGTAGCCAGCGTCGTTCCACCTGTTTGTGCCAAAGCCAGTTGCGCACAAACTGCGGCAATCGAAACTGCGATTAGAAGCGAAAGCTTTCTGAGCATAATGTCAGGAAAATATTACCAAATTCGAGTGGTTTAGCACGGTAAAGAGTTTATCCGTACAATTTGATGCAGAAATGCGAAAACTGCCCCGTGAATTTTATCTTCCGAAGAACACGGCAAAGATCGCCCGTGACTTGCTCGGAAGATTGTTACTGGTTCCCGATGAAACCGGCCGCCGGGTTTCCGGAATGATCGTTGAGGTCGAGGCGTATCTCGGCAAAGCCGACCGCGCGGCGCATAGTTTTGGCGGCCGCAGGACCGCACGAAATGAGGTTATGTACGGCGGCGGCGGGCATGTGTATGTTTTTTTTGTTTACGGGATGTACTACCAGTTGAATGTCGTCGCGGGGCCCGCTGAGCATCCGCACGCGATCCTCATCCGCGGTATCGAGCCCGTGGAAGGCATTGAGGTAATGCGGGAACGCCGTGGTGATATGAAGGATACAAACCTAACCTCGGGTCCTGGAAAACTTTCCATTGCATTCGGCGTAACGCGCGACCTGAATGGTGTCGACCTCACGGACGACCGGATCTGGCTCGAAGAATATCGCTCGTTTGCGAAAAAAGAGATCGAGATCGGCAAACGTATCGGTATCGACTACGCCGGCGAGGACGCAGAAAGATTGCTGCGGTTTTGGGTCAAGGAAAATCCCTTCGTTAGTAAAGTTCGCTAACGTTTCTGGCAAACCATCCGCATCCCAAACTTAGGACGGAGGGTGATCATTGGATGAAGGGCGACTTTTTGGTCCGGGACGATACGAAGCTTCCATCTTTGGGCGAGCGTTGCCAAAAGCAGAATGCCCTCGGTCCAAGCGAAGCCTTCACCGATACAGCGTCGAACGCCGCCCCCGAATGGGAAGTAGATGAATTTCTGTCCGGCTTCCTTCGTGCTCTGCGATTCCCAACGCTCGGGAATGAACGACTCCGGTTGGTCCCAAAAACGCGGATCGCGATGCAGGACGTATTGGCTTGCCAGTAAAAGCGAGCCGCTCGGTACTGAATATCCGCCGACTTCGTGATCTTCGATCGAAAGGCGGCCCACTGTCCATGCCGGGGGAAAAAGCCGCATCGATTCGGCAATAACAGCTTCGGTATATTTTAGCTGCGGAATGTCGTCAATAGTCGGCGAGCGGCCGGCGAGAATGTGATCAAGCTCTTCGTGCAACTTCGCTTCCTTTTCATCATTTTGCGAAAGCAGATACCAGGTCCAAACCATGGCATTTGCGGTTGTCTCGTGTCCGGCGAGAAATAAGGTGAGCACTTCATCCCGTACCTGTTCGTCGGTCATTACGCTCGCGTCGTCTTCATCTTGCGCGAGTAAAAGCATCGAAAGCAGGTCGCCTTTGTTTTCACCCGAGCGCCGACGCTCGTCGATCATCCCGAAAATGATCGAGTTGAACGTATCGCGTGCCCGGTTGAATCGCCGTGTAGGCGGTATCGGTATGCGCTGCAGCCATTCGGAAAACGGGAGAAGCAGAAAATTAAAAAGCTCGGTGACGGTCGTCATCGCCTGCCCGACCTCGTCCGCCTCGTCCTCGACGTCCGCGGAAAATAATGTTTGCCCGACGATGCGAAGCGTCAGGTGCATCATCTCTTTATCAATGTCGCGCACGTCGCCGTCTGTCCATGAATCGGCAGTTTTCACAGCATGCTCAACCATGGAACGGGAATACTCAGCGATGCGATTTCGATGAAACGCGGGCTGTATCATTCGTCTCTGCCGGAGATGGAACGCGCCTTCGCTGGTCAAAAGCCCTTCGCCCAACAGAACCTTTGCGCGCTGCAGCGCCCGGCCCTTGATAAATTTCTGAGCGTTAACGGTCAGGATGTCGCGGATCAGATCCGGATGAAATATCGAATATCCAGGCTGCGGACCAAGACGAAAGTAGCCCACGTCGCCCAGCGCGGCCTTCCGAGTAAGAAACCCGGTCTGGTCCTTTCGAAACGAGCGAAAATGCCCGCCGATGAGATCGGGTTTCTGGGAAGGCGGTAATAGTAGGGCCGGTTTGGTCACGATTTGAAACCTATATTTCCCGCTTGTTCAGCCACCAATAAAACGGGATGCCGAAACCGATTCCGCCGATAAGTGAGAAAACTATGAACCAAGGCCATTTGAACTTTCCCGGCGGGTTTCGCGAAAAGTAATATGCGAACAGAAACATCACAAGAAAGGCTTCGATTATGAACCCAAGCGCCAGCCTATTATTCATCACGTCGGCCACCCCGTGATATTCCGTCAATAGCCAATAAACAAAGATGCCGTTTGGCACGAAAAGCCCGAAAAGTGCAACCACTAAGAGGATCACGTGATTAACCTCCGTATTTACAACATGTTATAGCATCCAAGTGTTTAATGAGCCGATAAGGTCTTTAAAACCCCTGGCCGAACATCGAATTCAAGAACGAAAATTGATACCTTAATAGCTTATGTCCGAAGCACGACGAACGAAAGTAAAGCCCGATATCCGCGCGATAACGCGGCTCGTACCGCCAAGCGGCAATCTGGTTCAGGGGCAATCAGAACTGCCGATCGACCCCCAGCTTGCAAAGGAAGCGGCTGAGATAATTGCCGCCAGCCGGAACCATTACGGTGGCAGCGAAGGCGATGCGAATCTAAGAAAGGCAGTTGCCGAAAAGATCAAGAGGTACAACGGTATCGAACTTGATCCGGATGCGCGGCCATTCGAGCTGATGATCACAAATGGCGGAACA
>JBJMGN010000089.1:0-7911 GCA_045807885.1 Pyrinomonadaceae bacterium
AGGCCGGACCACGTACGAAAATCGCTGGCGAGCCTCGATCGCGAGCAGGTAGGACGCTCGACACACGCATTTGACGCTGTGGACGAGGCAATACGCATGATATATAGAAATGGTCCCAAGAACGTCCGCGGACGGTCGCCAAAGAACGCAGTGGTGGTGATTACAGACGGTTTCCCTGTTGGTGATGTGGTGTCGCCGTCTACAGTGATCGAACGTGCGAACAAGACGGGAACGAGCGTATATTCGATAATCCTACCGTCGTTTTCGCCGACGGGAGGCGATACAAGGCCATTAATGACACTATTTGATGCGAGCGGGATAGTTGAGCGAACGGGCGGCAACAGCCTTTATGCTACTGACAATAATTTCGAACCGATCTTCAAGGCGTTGGGTTCCGAAATCACCGGATCATATGCAGTCGCGTTTTACCCCGACGAGCAGTCCGCAAATATTACCGGCAAGCGCAATGTAAGAATTGAATCTACGAAAGGATATAGGATCAAGCAAAATCGAACTACTTACGAACTGATGAAGTAAAGTAAACGATCAGTAGCGGTCATTCTCGTAATCGTACGCCTCGTAATCGACCTCATCGCCAACCCCGTCAGCCTCGGTTTCTTCGTAAAGATCAAGTTCGATCGGGTCGAGCCCTACAACAACCAGTCCCGAACCGCATTCGTCGCAGGAAACACGATCACCCTGTTCAGATTCGGCATCTACAAAAACTTCTTCATCGCACTCGGGACAGATTGAGGTCGGCATTTTCTTTTCTCCACAAATCTAATAGATTATTCAGAACCTGTTCATTCAAATTAGGTCGATAATAAAATCTAACCTGTATACCGACCTTGAGGCAAGAGATTAGGCAATAAAATTTTACGCTCGGTCCAATTAATGCAATTCCCATTAAAAATTCTGCGCGACCGTGAATTTGATGTCTTCGGTTTCGGGACAAATGCGGTCGATTTTTTGATCACCGTTCCGCAGTTTCCCGCTTTCGCTTCAAAGGTGGAGCTCGATCATTACGTTCGAGCCGCAGGCGGTGAGATTGCCTCGACGATGGTTGGATTGCAGCGATTAGGCGTCAAAACGGCTTATGCGGGTAGCTTTGGGAATGACGATGCGGGCCTTTTTGGCATTCAGACACTTTCAGCCGAAGGTGTAGACCTGACTTTCTCCAGAAAGATCGAAGGGGCGGAAACCCAGATCGCATTTATCCTGATCGATGAGACGACCGGTGAGCGAACCGTGATCTGGAAACGCGACGCCCGACTTGCCTTTGACGCACCGATGGCACCGACCGCCGCGATGCCGCGCTGTAGTGTCGTACATATGACGCCGCATGATACCGCCGCATGCGTACGGTTGGCCGCTGCCGCCCGTGAGAACGGCACACTTGTTTCCCTTGATATCGACAATATGTTCGACGGCGTAGAAGAGCTTTTGCCGCTTATCGACGTCCTGATTTCGTCGTCGGAATTCCCTCGAAAGCTGCTTGGGATATCGGATCCGAAAGAAGCGCTTGCTGCAATGCAGGACAAATATGGAAGTGCACTCGCCGGAATCACGCTCGGCGACCAAGGTTCGATCATGAGATGCGCCGGTGAATATTTCGAAACTACCGGTTTCGACGTGCCTGGGGGCTGCAAGGACACTACCGGCGCGGGCGATGCATTTCGTGTCGGATTGTTATTCGGGCTTTTGAACGATGAACCGATCGAGAATGCGGGAAGAACCGCAAACGCGGTGGCTGCTCTAAAATGCCGCGAGATCGGGGCGAGGACCGCTTTGCCAAAAGCGAGCGAGCTGGAATCGTTCCTCGAAAAAAGTTAGGCGCGCCGACCTGAAATGTATTAAGCTTTCAATTGGATCCCTCCTGCTCCGCAAGATCCAATTCTTCCGCAATCTCCCGACTTCTAAGCAAAAACTCCCGACCTACCCAATGGAATACATGCGAAAAATCGCAAAATCGCTCTTACAGCATTTTGCAAACGTCTTTGCCCCATGGCGCAGCGGTCGCCTTTTCTACGCTCGCCTTAACTTCTGCAATTTTCCAGTCGCGTCGTTGAAGAATCGCACCGTCCGCAAATTCAATTCGATTTAAAAAGACCTTTTCTTCAAATATCTTGCCGGACGAATCTTTAAGGCTGTCCGCACTGATCATTTCACTCGGTCCGAGAGTGCTTGTTGCCGAAAGGTCGAACTTTTCACCAGGTTTCGCTTTAAGGGAGCACAAAAATTGCCTGCGGACCACGTTCGACGGGTTAGCATACTCTTTAAATCGATACTCCCAAAAAAGCACCTCGATCTTGCGATCGCTGTTGTTTCGAAAGCTAACGGAGTATCGATATCCATTGACATCGTCAGTTTTCGTCGTTCGCGCTTGCTGCACGCTTCGCTCGAGCGCAGCAGCGCGGCCGTCGGTAGTTTCTTCGCTGGGATCTGGAACGCCCTTTGGCTGATTTTCGCGTGAGGCTCGCTGGTAGTACTTATCGTTTGCAGTCAGGCCCCGCACTGGGGCGACCGCATTGTTGTCGATCTTTTGACCGGCTACGCGTACGCGTTCCCATTTACTGTCTAGTACCGCTACGATCGAATCATCGGTCTGTTCCTGTGCAGAACAGACTAGAACGAAAATTAGGACAGCGATCTGAGCCGAGAAAAACCTGCGCATTCAGAATCTCCTAAAAAACCATCCTTTGATCCGATAATTCTACTCCCGTTCTAATATTGTTCAAAGATTTTCTTTGAAGAACGCGATCGCCAGCGCCCATGCATCGCGTGCGGCGGTTTCGTCGTAAACCTCGGGCCGCGTGTCGTTGAAAAACGCGTGGTCGGCATCGTATTTGACCGAGTGGATCGGCAGTTCGTATCTTTCTGCCGCGTCTTCCAGCGTCGCGACCTTTTCCGGATTTATCCATGCGTCGCGCGTGCCGGAGATAAATATCGTCGGGATCCGTAGCTTCGCGAGCAATTCCTCTTCGGGGAGGTCGCCGTAGAACGCGACTGCAGCGCTGAACCCCTCAAGCCCGCACGCGGCCCTTAGTGCGTAAGTGCCGCCCATGCAGTAACCAGTGATGCCGAAATGCGTCAAACCATATTGCCCGGCGGCGGCCGTGATCGTCGAATTGATCGTGGCGAGACCGTCTTCGGTGGCCAGGTCGTGCATCATTTTCGACGCCTCATCCGGGTTCGTCGCGATCTTGCCGCGATAAAGATCGGGAGCGATCCCGATGAATCCCTCGGCCGCGTACCTGCCCGCAATGTCCTTAACATGATCATTCAATCCCCACCACTCATGAATGATCAGGACCGCCTTTGTATTTGCGTTTTCCGGTATTGCGACGAACGCACCCGAAGTTCCCTTTGCAGTTTCAATGTTCAAATTATCGACGCTCATAGGTAAATGTCTCCTCAGGGATGAGTAGCCATGGATAAACAAAAATGATAGAAACTACACCAGAATACCACTGAATCCAGTGACCGCGTGAGAGAAATGGAAAACGAATCAGCGTCAGTTTTGAGTAAGGTCCCCGCCGCAACGCTTGCGTTTTGGATCATCAAGGTGCTTTGCACGACCGTCGGGGAGACGGGCGGCGATTCGCTGACAATGTCGTTCTTAGGCGAGACCACCGGCGAAGCCAATCCGAACGGCTATTTGATCGGCACTGCGATCTTTGCGCTTATCTTTGTGGGCGCGGTCGCAATGCAGATCCGCGCAAAAAGGTTTCATCCTTTTCTGTATTGGTTCACGATCATTGCTACCACTACGGTCGGAACCACACTTGCCGATTACCTTACTCGTTCGATCGGGATCGGATACACCGGCGGCTCGGCGCTTCTGCTCGTCCTGGTGATCGCATCTTTATTGGTCTGGAAAGCGGCGACCGGGACGGTCGATATCGCGAGCGTGAGCGATACGCGGTCGGAGATCTTTTACTGGATTACCATTATGTTTTCGCAGACGCTCGGTACCGCGTTGGGCGATTGGTTTGCAGACAGCGCCGACCTTGGTTACCTCGGTGCGGCCGGTGTGTTCGGCGGGGCGCTTTTGCTCGTCGTGGTTCTTTATTATTTTACAAATGCGTCGCGGGTCATTTTGTTTTGGATAGCGTTTGTTCTCACGCGGCCGCTGGGAGCGGTGGTGGGTGATCTTCTGGACAAACCGCACGAAGACGGCGGTCTCGAATTGAGCCGCTACACAGCGACGATCATTCTTTTGATACTTATCGCGTTTGCAATAATGATATTTCCCCAGAAACCTGCGGAGGAGGCGCATTAGGCGCTCTTCCCACGCCTATTCAAAAATTAACCAGTTATTCTTCTATCTCATCGACAAATTTGTCAATCGTCCGTTCTTTTCGAGCCGCTCGCAGCTCGGCACGGCTTTCGATCCACTCATAGACCATCGGCAGGAAAACTATCTTGATCGGGCTCATCAGCATTCCGCCGACAACCACGATCGCAAGCGGCTTTTCGATCTCGGCACCCGTACCTGAGGATATGATGAACGGGATAAGGCTGATGCTTCCGATGAGTGCGCTCAGCAGCTCGGCACGCAGGCGCACACTTGCACCGGTGACGACCGCATCGTGGAGCTCAAGCCCGCGATCACGAAGCTTGTTGATGAAGTTGACCATCACCATGCCGTTCTGCACGGCGATGCCGAATACGGCGATGAATCCAACGAGGGCCGGAACGCTCAATGGAAAACCGGAAAAAAGCAGGAATGTTGTGCTGCCCACAAGCGCGATCGTGATGTTCATAATTATCGTCGCCGTATTGCGGAAAGATCCAAAACACGCGTAGATAAGTACAAAAACAAGCACCAAAGCTATTGGTATCGCGATCGCAAGTCTTCGCGTAGCCTGTTGTGCATTCTCGAATTGGCCGCCCCAGGTAATGAAATATCCTGCCGGCATTTTGACCTGCTGTTGAACCGCATTTTGGGCGTCCTTAACAAAGCTGCCAATGTCCCGGTCAGTGACATTACAGGTCACTACGATGCGGCGGAGCGCATTTTCGCGGTCGATAACCGCATCACCTGTGGAGAGCTTGAAAGTCGCCAACTGGCCCAACGGCACACGTCCGCCGACCGGCGCTGCGATGAGAATATTACCAAGCTTTTCCACCTGATTTCGATAGTCTTCGCTTAAACGTACAAAGATCGCAAAACGGCGTTGCCCTTCCAGTACCTGCGTCGCCTCATCCCCACCGATGGCGATCTTCGCCGCTTCAAGCACGTCGGAAACATTTAGTCCATACCGGGCGAGTTCGGAACGGTTCAACGAAACTTCAAGATGCTGTTCGCCGCCAACCTGCTCCACCGCCAGATCTTCGGCACCTCGAACAATCGACATTGCGTCGCGGACCTGCTCCGCGAGTTTGAGCAAACTCGCCTGATCCTCGCCAAAGACCTTTACGGCGATCTGCGCATTGATTCCCGAGATCAGTTCGTCGTTACGCGTTTGAATGACCTGCGAAAAGTTAAATTGAACGCCGGGAAATCCTTCGACTTTCTGGCGCATCGCCTCAACCAGCCCATCTTTGGTCTTTGCGGTCGTCCACAGATCTTTCGATTTCAGACGGACATAGATCTCATCGTTGCTTACGCTTTCCGGGTCGCCGCCGAGTTCGGCTCGGCCGATCTTCGCGACAACTGTTTCCACCTCGGGAAATTCCTTAAACTTCTTCTCGATCTGGGCCGAGATCTCGACGGCTCGCGATAGCGAAATACTGGCGGGCATCGTCGCTCGAACTAAAAGATTGCCTTCATCGATCGTGGGGAGAAATTCGCTGCCGAGAAGGTAAACATTTGCGATGCTCCACCCGATGAGCAACACGGCGATAAGCAGCGTTAGAAATCGATGAACCATCGTCCATTTCAGAACTGGAATATAGATCGACTTAAAAAATCGAACTATCGGGTTCTGACGAGGCTCGCCACGCCTCATTTTGAATGAAAGAGCGCAAAGCATCGGGGCGACGCATAACGCCATCATCAACGATCCGAACATCGAAAATGTAACTGCGTATGCCAGCGGTTTGAACAGCTTGCCTTCGATGCCCTCTAGTGTGAAAACCGGGAGAAATACCGCGATGATGATCAGAATCGCAAAAAACATCGGACGGCCGATCTCCTGTGCAGCCACCAATATCGTCTCGCGCATCGAGTGCTCGCGATGTTCTTCCAGGTGGCGATAAATGTTCTCCACCATCACCACTGTGGCATCGACCATCATGCCAATACTGATAGCCAGCCCGCCTAGTGAAGTGAGGTTCGCCGACAGGCCCGAATACCACATCAGGATAAAGGCGACCAGCATACAAAACGGGATACCGGCAGCCGTGATCAGCGAACCACGAAAGTCACCGAGTAAAAGCAGCAGGATGATGAATACCAGGATCTCGCCTTCGATTAGCGATTCAGTCACGGTGTGGACGCTATGGTCGATCAGGTCTGATTGGTCGTAATAATCGACGACCTGAACTCCTTCGGGCAGCGTCTTGTTGATATCTGCTACTTTTGCGCTGACGCGCTCGATAACTTGTTTGGTGTTTTCATTGATCCCTTTCAGCACGATGCCAGTCACGACTTCGCCCTGGCCGTCTTTCGTTACCGCACCCTGCCGAAGCTCATTGCCGATCTCCACCCGAGCCACGTCGCCGACGCGAATTGGGGTCCCGCCGCGAGAATCGAGCACGATGTTCTTGATGTCTTCGACGTCCTTCACCAGGCCGAGGCCACGTACCACGTATTGCTGATCGCCGTGTTCGATAAAGTTGGCACCTGTGTTCTGGTTATTGTTTTGGACCGCTTCGAACAGCGAATTCAGAGGGATGTTGTAATTGACCAGGGCTTCCTGATCAACGACTACCTGATATTGTTTTACGTCGCCGCCAAAACTCAATACATCAGCAACGCCTGGCACCGTACGAAGCTGCAATTTGACGATCCAATCTTGTATCGTACGCAGTTCCTGATTGCTCTTTCCCGCACCAGTGATTTGGTAGAGATAGATCTGTCCGGTTCCGGTGGTGATTGGTCCCATTCCGGGTTCGATGCCCTCGGGCAGATCGTCTTTTGCAGTAGACAACCGTTCGAAAACCTGCTGGCGAGCAAAATAGATATCGACATCGTCCCGAAAATAGACAGACACGACAGACAGCCCGAATTTTGATGTCGATTCGACCCGAACGACGCCGGGGATGCCGTTCATTACGTTCTCGATCGGAAAGGTCACGAGTTGCTCGACCTCTTGAGGCGCGAGGCCCTCGGCTTCGGTATCTATCTCGACCTGCACCGGCGTGACATCGGGGAAGGCATCGACATTCAGGTTGTAAAGCGAAAAAATGCCGGCCGCAACGATCGCAATTGAAGCAACGGTTACTATTAGCCGCTCGCGATAGAAAAAGGCAATGAAATTGTCGGTCATAAGTGGACCTTGTTGTGCGTAACCTTTAGCCGGTGCTATTGTGCGGCTTTGCTCTGCTCCATTAACAAGTAGTTACCTTTCACTACTACTCTGTCGCCTTCTTTCAGGCCCGCGACGATCTCAACGCGGTCGTTGCTTTTTAATCCAAGGGTAACTTCGCGTTTCGAGTAGCTGTTTCCGTCGGCCACGAAAACAACGGACTTTCCCGCATCATCGAGAACTGCGGCGAGAGGTAATGAGATCGCGGTGCGTCGTGCGGCCGTAACAATTTCGACGTTGGCAAACATGTCCGGTTTCAGTCGACCGTCGCCATTCGGCACTTCGGTTCTAACCGAAACGGTTCGCGTTTCGGGATTCACCACGCTGGAGATCAGGATGATCCTTCCTGTAAATGTCGAGCCTGGAAAGGCCGGCACCGTTACGTTTACATTCTGGCCGATCCGAACGTGTCCGAGGTCTTTTTCGAAAACGTTCG
>JBJMGN010000090.1:0-11510 GCA_045807885.1 Pyrinomonadaceae bacterium
GCCGTCAAAACTGCCGGGAAAGAATTACGGGCCGTGTTGTAATCGACCACTGCCGCGTTGTAGTCCTGCCGCGATGTATTTATACGATTCTCAGTGCCGGCCAATTCAGTTTGCACATTCATAAATAATTCACTTGATCGCAGTTGCGGGTAAGCTTCCTGTAAGCTCAGCAAACGCCCGATCGTGCCGCCAAAGCTATTTGCGGCGTCAATCACGGCTTGCTTTTGTTCAGGCGTTTTATCGCCACCGGGTCCCGCAGGAGCCTGCTGCTGTGCGTTCAAGAGACGTGACCGGGCGTCCGCGATCTGGCCGAACACCTCTTGTTCCTGAACGCCCGCCGTTTGAGCAGCGGTCATCAGATTAGGAATCAGGTCGGCGCGGCGCTGGAGGGCACTCTCGACATTGGCCCATTTGCCCTTTACGTTCTGCTGTTTTGCGGTGAGCTCGTTATAGCTGCAGCCGCTTAAGCCGAATGCAAAAATTGCAGTCACTCCGATCAAAATCGCTCGTTTCATTTTTAATATCTCCTCAGAGGTTAAAATCTTAAGAACGCGAGATAGCATCGACCGCGTCGATGACATTCTCGATCTGTTCCATGTACTCGCCAAAAAGGCGATTCAGGCTCACAAGGTCTGTATTACCCGCATAGTTGTTCTCTCTTATATTAAAGATCCTTTCGAAGACGCCGCCGTCCAGCCGCAGACGTTCAACAGCCATTGCGGTGATCTCATGTTTAATAACCGGCGGTTCGATACCATTAAGCAGCAGAACAGCACCGAACAGCGTCGAAAAGCTAGCAAGGCTTTCGGCCATTAAAGATTTCAAACCTTCTTCGGTCGCTGATGCGGGAATATATTGACGACGCAGCAATATCAGCTTACTGCGAAGTTCGTATTCAACCTGGTGCCGAAGAAATTCGGCTGATATGTTGAGCCCGTCCAAAACGTCGGTCCCATAAAGGACCTTGCGGGCTTTAGACATTTGATAGAACTCTATCGGAAACACATCAGCAGCATTCTGCAGTTCAGAAACCGTAAAATACACCGGAACCGGATGGCCCATACGGTGCCATTCGCGGACACAACCGTGAGCGTTTCGCAGTTCATCAGGCGTAATTCTGTTCAGTGCGATCAGGATATTGTAATCAGAATGTTTAGGAATAAAATCGCCAGCCGCAGCAGATCCATACAAAATGATCGACGCGAGATTTTTGCCGTGTGTCGACTTAACGTCGTCAATAAAAGCGTTGAATTGATGTTCCATCGATCTTTTTTACCAGTCGCCCCCGGCTCCGCCGCCTCCGAAGTCACCACCACCGCCAAAGCCGCCCCAGTCGCTGCCGCCTCCGGAACTTCCGCCCCAATCGCTTCCGGATGACGAACTGCCTGAGCTGCCGATCGCAGAACCGATGATCCAGGGTAAAGCGCCGCCGCCTCCGCCAAACCCACCGCCCCAACGGTCTCTATCACTTCGAGATTTCCCGCCGCCGCCTCGGTTCGACCATATTATCAGTGCGATAACAAGGATAGTAACCAAACAACAAAAGAGACTGAAATAGGGGAATTGAGCGTCGCCGCGTGTTCCGCCGGTTGGAGTAGGTGTGGCTACGCCACTCGCACGCTGCTCGATCGTGCGTATATAAGCGTCGACCGTGTCTGATATTCCTTTCGCATAATTGCCCTTTTTGAACTCCGGCACCAGGAACTGACGCTGTAAGTTGCCCGCAAGCGCGTCGGGAAGTTCGTCCTCAAGGTCGCGGCTTATCTGCGTAAAATATTTGCGGTCGTCGATAGCAATGAAAAGCAGAGCGCTGGGATTGTCGTCGGCTTTCGAACCAATTTTCCAACCGCGAGCAACGGCCAATGAGTAATCGAAAATCTCACGGTCGCCAGTAGTGCGAACGATCGCTACGGCGATCTCAACCGTCGTATTTTCCTTAAATGCCTTGAGTTTTTCTTCGAGCTGTTGTTTGGTGCCGGCATCGATCACTCCGGCATAATCATTTACATTGCCCGTCGGCGAGGGAAGCGGAGAGACATTCGGGTCCCAAGGCTGTTCCTGAGCAATGCCGAGACCGCACGCAGCGAAAACGATTGCGACCGCTGCGATAAACGTAGAGCCCGAGAGTTTTTTTCGCTGCATCATCCGATATAGAACGATTCTGTCAAATATTCATGATTTACGAAAGACGGCCGTTGCGGGTTCCGAAATTCATTCGGATCTCCGGACTTCGACGATCTTTGCCCGGAATACGCGTTTTACCTTTCGAATTAGCGGATGATGTTCCGCATAGGTAAGCAGCTCTTCATCGGTTGGATTGTCGGAAAGCGCCGGAATTTCGATGTCATCCGGTTCGTTTTCAGGTTCGAAAACTGGTGCCTTAAAAGCCTGAGCCGTGCCGCCGGTCGAGGCAGAAACTGCGGCGGCTTGTGGTTCTACCGACGAAAAACCGGCGGCGAATTGGTTTGCAGCGGAAATCGGTATAAGGTCCTCACCGTCGAAATACAACTCGTTTTCGTAAGCGTCATCGAGTGTGGAATGCTCGTAATGCTCGAGCCGGTCAGGCGCAATCTCAACCGGCCGCTCCGGTAATTCTTCGATAAAGCTGAGGTCGTAGGGTGCAGGAGCCGAGGTAATTTCCGGCGGTTCATCATCGAACATCTCCGGTGGAGGTTCGCTAAAAAACGGCTCGTCCGGCTCGACCGGGCCGCTGAAAACGGGAAACGGTTCGGCGGTTTCAGGAATTAAAGTTTTTTTTTCCGCGGTAGCGGCTTCGGCAAGCAGCGATTCGATCGGAATTTCCGGAGCGATCCCGTACTTTGATTCAAGCGCTGCCAACCGTTCCAAGATCTTGTCGACCGGAGTCAACCGACGCATTTCGACAAGACGAACAAGTCCGAGCTCGAGCATATAGCGCGGCTGTGTCGAATCCTTTAGCTTGGTTTCGGTTTCGGCCACACAGTTGAAAAACCGAAGCAGGTCGCTTTCACTAAAATGAGCCGCAAGTTGTTCTGTCTCTGCAGGTTCGAGCATTGCAGCATCAAGAAGGACCTCGGCATTGCCCGCTACTTTGAAAACCATCAGGTCGCGGATCACAGAGAGCAGATCGCGGCAAAAATTGCGTAGGTCGTGCCCTTCGGAGATGAGGTGTTCAACGACATCAAGCTGAGTTTTTGGGTCTTTATCGGCGATCGCCTGGATGGATCTCACGAGCACGTCACGACCGGCCATGCCAAGAGCACGCGTCACGTCCGGAACGTCGATCTTATCTTTAGAAAAACTTATTACCTGGTCAAAGTTCGACTGAGCGTCCCGCATTGACCCTTCACCTGAACGCGCCAGTTCGCGCAACGCGGCGTCCGAAACATCGACGTTTTCTGCTTCGGCGATCATTTTCAGCCGATCAAAGATCTTCGGCTGTGGAATTGTGCGAAACATGAATTCCTGACAACGCGAGGTGATCGTTTCGGGCACCTTGTGCAGCTCGGTCGTCGCCATTATGAAAACGACGTTCGGCGGCGGCTCTTCGACAGTTTTCAGCAGAGCGTTGAACGACGAGGTCGAGAGCATATGGACCTCGTCGATGATAAAGACACGGTACCGATCTCGGGCCGGCGTGATGTTGATGTTCTCGAGGATTATCTCGCGGATCTTATCAACCTGAGTGTTGGAGGCGGCGTCGAACTCAAGCACGTCGATCGAACGGCTCTCACCAATTTCCACACAGGAGGGACACGGATCCGGATCGGTCGACTTACACGGATTTAGGTTTGGTTTGTCTGTCTTGTGGCAATTAAGCGCCTTAGCCAATAGGCGGGCAGTGGTAGTTTTGCCTACACCGCGGGCGCCGGCAAACAGGTACGCATGGTGCAGACGGTCAAATTCCAGGGCATTACGCAGGGTCTGCGTAATATGCTCCTGCCCGGTGACTTCGTCAAAAGCCTGCGGCCGCCATTTCCTCGCTATGACCTGATAGGACATTCTCTTAAGGATAAAGGATAACGAAAGAAGGATAAAGTGAGCGAGGGAAGGTTCGTGTGATCTGTGTGTTTTCGCAGACGCCAGGCTAGAATGGAACCACGAAACCGCACAAACCTTGGCAAAAAGGAAAAGCGAATGCGTAGATTCGCCGATAAAACGATTTTCTCCCCGCTCTAATCTCGCGTAACGTGCATAACGCCTACAGCGACCGCCTCGAAGAACGTGACCTTCATGTGATAAGTTCCCGCGACGGGTGCGACGTAGGTGAACTCAGCGAAATAACGGTTGTCGTCATCACTTCCGATTAGAGGGGTGCCGTCAGGTGCGAGGAGCACGGCGATAGAATCCCAATAATCTGTTGCGTTGGTCTTTATCGAGATAATTTCGCCCGCGCCAACTGTGATCGGGATGTCGTAAGCCATGTCGGGTATGAAGTTGAGATCGAGGGTCGTTCCCGCAGCAAGCGGCGAAGCTGGTACGAGATCGTCGATTGAGAGGTCGATGCACTTGTTGATCTCTTCCGCCGCAGCTACCTTGTTCCCGAACTTGTTATATGAGGTTCCAAGGATAGCGTGCACGCGAGGCGTATCAAGTCCCCATTCCAATGCCCGACTCGCTTCGTCGAACGCTCGCTGCGGATCAGGCACGCCGTAAGTAAAGGCGTCTGCGACGATGAAACGCACGTGCGGATTCGTCGGTGCGATCGTGATCGCTTTTTCGATATCGGCAATTCCCTTAGCTTTTGTCGCACCGCTAAGCATGCGGCTCGAACCGCGGAAGAGGTTTGGGAATAAGTCGTTGGGACGCATCGCGACCAGGTCATTGAGCAATTGGATCGCGGTGTGGTAGTCGAAAAACCACCACCGTGCGAACGCCCGTCCGGTCAAGGCCTTTAGATCGTTAGGCGACACTGCGAGGCGTGTTTCGTAACCTGCATAGATCATCTCTGCCGCGTCCGGATGGACCGGAATCACATATGCCGTGACTTTCTGATAATCGCGAACAGCATCGGAATAACGCGCGAGCAATACCTTCGCCTCGATACGTCCGCGATAGCCTTCGACCTCGGTCGGCGAGTTGTTGATAACGCAGGTGAATTCGTTGATCGCTTTTTCATAGGTGCCGGCGTTGATCATTGCCTGCCCGCTCTGCACAGTGCATGGAGCGCCGAAAGCCGTAAATGAGAACAAGATAACTGCGAATAATGCTGAACAAATTACATTTCGTGACATGTTGGTCTCCTTTCCAAGTCTGAGTCGGTAAGGAGCTTACGCCAGATGCAAAGTGAAGTCGTCACCCGTGTGGGTAGTAAGTTGACGGACAAAGATGGAAGGAGGGCGAAAAAGATGGCTTCAGACTTAACCGCAACACAGGCTGAAATTGCTACCGTTGCTCGATTCCTCGCCTAGCGGAGTTCACAACTCAAACCTTGTGCGGAGCCTGAAGCCAAATTAAAGGATAAAGGATGAGACGGATCGTCGCAATTCTCTATCAAAAAAATAACCACCCGTGACTACGAGTGGTTCTGAATGATGGCGGAAAGGGTGGGATTCGAACCCACGGAACCCTTTTGAGGTTCACAGCATTTCCAGTGCTGCCAGTTCAACCACTCCTGCACCTTTCCGCGAAACTGAATTTTTCAAACTTCGAGTAATAGACCCGATCCATCCTAAGTATTTGGCTCTTGTTCCGAATCACTCTTGGTATTCGGCTCCTGGTCTCCAGAATTCACTTTCATTTTGGCAACGGGTTTTGTTTCTTCATCGGCCATCCACGTAAAGAAGAAGCCGGCCAGCAACCCACCCAAAATCGGAGCAACCCAAAATAGCCACAGTTTGGAGATCGCCCAGCTGCCGCCGTACACCGCAACGAAGATCGCCGGTCCGGTCGAACGCGCGGGGTTGACCGACGTGTTGGTTACCGGAATCGTGATCAGATGGATGAGCGTCAGGCACAGACCGATCGCAAGCGGGGCAAAACCGCTCGGAGCCAATTTGCTTGTGGAGCCCAATATAACTATCAAAAAGAAAAACGTCGTTACCACCTCAGCAACAAATGCTGCGAGGGCCGAGTACGATCCCGGCGATCCGGGGGTGTTCTCAAATCCATTCGCTGCAAAACCGCTTGCGACGGAGAAACCAGCTTTGCCGCTGGCGATCACATAAAGTATTCCGGCGGCCGCGATCGCGCCCAAAACCTGGGCAACAATATAAGGGATCAATTCTTTTGCCGGGAAGCGTTTACCTGCCCACAAACCGATCGAAACAGCCGGATTGAAATGCCCTCCGGAAATATGTCCGAGTGCATAAGCTCCGGTCAGGACCGTCAATCCGAACGCCAGTGCGACTCCTGCGAAACCGATACCGAGGCTTGGATATGCAGTCGCGAGTACCGCACTGCCGCATCCGCCAAAAACCAACCAAAGGGTGCCCAAAAACTCGGCCGTCAGCCTTTTACTAAGTGGCATAAAGGAATCCTCCAAATTTTTTAGAAAATTGCCCCGAAGTACTACTTATGTATGAGAGCTAAACCCCGATCAAAATCTTGTAAAGCGACGCTGCATGATCATGTCATTGTATGCTTTTATCACCTTGCCGGGCGAACCGTCCACCATCCATCCCGAACCCATCGCGATAAAGCGGCGCTCACTTTCATTAAACTTTTTGCCATCGCGTATGCGGCGCATCATTTCTTTTGACGCCTTTGTAAACTCGTCGCACGCGCGAACATAAGAATCTGCCATCACCTTTTTCGTCGTCGTCGTTCGCATTGTCTCGACGGTCTTATCGAAATCTTCGATCAAAGGTGTAAGCTCATCGGCCGTGAGCTGCTCGTATTCTTTTTCCTGTAAAAGGTTCTTTATCGCTTTTGCTTTGATGCCGGATTCCACGACCAAGGCTTCATACTCGTTGCCGGACTCAGCTCGCAATTTCGCAAGCTCTTCGTTGGCAACACGGTCCTCAAGCTGATCGACCTGCGATGAAAAGGTCGTATTAACATCCTTGAAATCTTTAAATGCAGCGATCAATCCCGGATGGACCGCTTTGCCCTTCGCAAAAGCGTCATCCTTGTAATCTTCTTGTTCGTAATAGTTATAGACCTCATGGATCTTTGCAACAACCTCTTTAAGGGATGCCGCATATTTATCGGCGGTTTCTTCAAGTTCGGGAAGCTCTGGATCCATCGCTTTCGCGTCGGCGACAGCTTTCTCGCAATCGCTGCCGTCTCCAGTAACATCGTAAAGCCCGTATACAAGCGTTTCTTTGCCCGTCGGGCCAGCGTCAATGTCTTTCACCCACGACTGATAGCGGTTGTAACTGCTGACGACGCTGTTTGAATATTTATTGAAGCATTCGGTGATATACAGGTTCGATTTCTTGACAAGTGAACCATCTTCGCCGACCGCATCGGCATCGCTCGGAGTAGATCGCGTTGGAGGGGCATCGTCGGCGGTCTTTCGATTTGCGAGGTCAGCCAAACGCCTGCAACCCAGCGATGAGCCAAAAATAAGCGCGACGCAAATGAGAAGAGTAATACTTCCTTTCGGCAGTAATGGACGCATTTAATTTTCCGTTGGACCTGTTAGTTAAATGATGGCGGAGAGGGTGGGATTCGAACCCACGGAACCCGTTAAGGTTCAACAATTTTCGAGACTGCCCGATTCAACCACTCTCGCACCTCTCCGCAAGGTACAAGTGTAAAGGATTAAGGATAAAGGATAAAGGGATTAGACGCAATCATCGGCGGGCGCGGAAAAAAGCCCGCATCAGCTCTCGGCATTCGTCGGCAAGGACACCGCTGGCGACCTCGACGCGGTGATTCAGTTTTTCGCTCGAACAGAGCTGAAAATGCGTCTCGACGGCCCCGAAACGCTCGTCGCGTGCGCCGAATACCAGTCGTTCGACCCGCGCATTCACAAGCGCGCCCGCGCACATAGCACACGGCTCGATAGTGGAATAAACGGTCACTCCGGTCAAACGGTAATTTCCCACTTTTGCGGCTGCTTCCCGAAGCGCGAGTATTTCGGCATGAGCAGTCGGGTCTGTATTGGTTATCGTCAAATTCGAAGCCGCCGCCAGCATAGAACCCCTGGAATCAACAATGATCGAGCCGACCGGAACCTCACCCCTGACCGCGGCCTGTCGAGCTGCATCAATAGCTATCCGCATCCATTCTTCGTCCTGGGTAAACACTGCGGATATTGTATTCGTCTTCGGACGGAAATCTTGCATCAAAAATAGAAAGGTGCTAAACCTAAAAGGGTATGACGGCTCTCATGCCGCCTTCCCCCGCACCCAGCAATTGGTTTATGAAAGACGATGTTCGAACCGGCCCACTTGTGTCGGATGAAGACATTCACGTTACGTCGGTTCCTGAGTCGTTCAAGGCTTTTGCCGAAGAGGTCCGAAAGCGCAATCTAAAGCCGCGTACATCTCCGCTTACGATTCCACAAAAACTGGCGCCCGCCGAATTCAACACGGCGATGGTACATTTCTATCGTGGGGAGATCCAGCGTTCAAATGTATGGCGAAACCGGCTCGATGCCACGACTAACTGGGCAGTGATAACAGCTGGTGCGACGCTGTCTTTTGTGTTCAGTTCCTCGGAGAACCCTCATTTCGCAATACCGATCAATTCGATTCTTGTCTCGATCTTTCTGTTTATGGAGGCGCGACGATATCGATATTACGAGGTTTGGGCGAACCGGGTGCGAATATTGGAAACCGGATATTTCGCGCCGATGCTTTCCCACAGAACAATTCCGCCGGATAAGGAGTGGGCGGACCATATTTCGGCCGATCTGCTTTCACCGCATTTCACTATCAGTGAATGGGAGGCTGTTGGCCGCAGGCTGCGCGCAAACTATCTATGGATATTTATTTTGCTCGCACTTTCGTGGACACTGAAGATCTATATTCATCCCTCGCCGATACCGACTACCACGCCGGAGGACCGCATCCGCTTCTGGCAAATATTTTTCGCTCGGGCTCGCGTTGGGCTGGCACCCGGCTGGCTTGTCGTAACAGCGGGCGCGATCTTCAATTTCGTAATTTTCTTTGTCGCTTTCAGCACGTTGAGGTTACGCGATTCGTCCAGCGAAGTGCTGCCTCTTGAAGATTTCGAATGGCATCCTTTCAAGGGAGTTTCGGATTGGGCCGGTGACAGCTTGAAAAGGCGAAACCCGATCCGCCGTTCAAAGAAGGCGCGCCAGCGAATGCGCTCTATCCATAAGACCGAAATCTGATCTCATAACAATAGGTAAAATGAAAAAAGGCATTTCGATCTGTCTGTTCCTTCTCGTTTTGTTCGCAGAGGTCAAGCCACAGACACCTTCAGCTGCTTCCACGCTTGCGTCAAACGTCACGGAAGCGAAACTTGCCTCAAAACTGATGGGCCGACCGATGCCGTATCGAGTTATTTTGCCCGAAGGATATTTAACTGATAAGGAACGTCGCTATCCAGCAATTTACCTATTACATGGGCTTTTCGGGAGCAGCGAAAATTGGACAACGCTCGCTAAACTCCCGACCTACGCTAAAAACTACCAAGCGATCATTGTAAATCCAGAGGGCGAGAACGGCTGGTACGTTGACAGCCCGACTGTATCCTCGAATCGATATGAGAGCTACATTATCAAAGAACTGATACCGGAGATCGACGCAAAGTATCGAACGAATGCGAGTCGGAGCGGCCGCGCAATGGCAGGGCTTTCGATGGGCGGATATGGGGCTTTGAAATTCGGCGTGAAGTATCCGGAGGTGTTCTCTCTGGTGGGCTCGTTCAGTGGAGCATTGGGCGCGGCGACGTTTACGTCGGGAGGTCCCGTTATGGAAGCGATATTTAAATCGATCAACGAATCTTTCGGGCCGATCGGCAGCGAAACGCGGAAGTCGAATGATCTATTCGGATTGGTTCGGGAGGCTTCACCAGAAAAGATCAAGACTTGGCCATTCATGTATCTCGATTGCGGAACAGAGGATTTTCTATTTTCGAACAACCGCGATTTCGCGACCCTCCTTTCACAAAAGAAAGTCCCGCATGAGTATCGCGAATTGCCCGGCGGACATACGTGGCCGTATTGGGATAAACAGGTAACTGAGTTTCTCAGGCTGAGCGAAAAATTTACAAAATAGAACTATGAAGAAATTCATTGGTATTGCGGCTATTATGGTGGCTGTCTTTGCTGTCTCGCAAGCGCAAGAAAGAACCGTGGTAAACGATCAGGCAGCGGCGAAAATGCTTTTGGGCAATCACAAACTTTCGTTGCAGTGGATCAGCTGGGACAATTTCGGGACAGCGACTGTCTCAAATAAGGCGGCGGTTTATAGCGTTAAGGGTTCGCAGAAGGGTCGCGGAAATACCGATTTTTTAACCATCGAAGGAATTATCGTTTCCATCGACGCAAAGCAATTTGTTTTCGAAGGAAAAATCGTCACCCAGGTCTCACACATCAACAGCGGGAAACCGTGTATACGCCAAGGCGACTTTACTTTTAAAATTACCGGGAAGCGAAGATATTGGCGGCTTATGGAAATGGATAACCCGTGTGATGAGGCAACAGACTATGTAGATATTTATTTCAGATAGTGGACATGTGCGGTGCAGCCTCTCCTGGTTAGTAAAGTTTTTTAAAGCCGAATTAGTTCAAATGATGTGCCACACTTGGAAAGCGGGGTTGCTCCGCTCTTTCTTTTTTGGAAAGGTAGTCAAATGAAAAAACTTATTTTTATTTCGCTGGCAATTCTCGCTGCATCGGAAATGCAAGCCCAGCCTACGACAGGAAATCCGTCCTTTTCGAACCTGCCGCTACAGGATCAATCGCGTGTAATCAGGCAGCTAGAGACCGGACAAAGGGTGAAGGAAATTCAAGATGCGCTTCAAAAAGCGAAGCTTGACGGCTGGCTTTTTTACGATTTTCGAGGCAGCGACATTTTAATACCGCGGATCTTGAAGACAGAGCGAATGAGCGGTACAAGGCGTTGGTACTATTACATCCCTGCGAACGGTGAACCGACAAAGATCGTCCACGCGATCGAACCTGAAAAACTCGATCCGGTACCTGGAACGAAACTTATATATCGAGAATGGCAGTTAATTGGCGAGAACTTAAAAAAGGCATTTTTTGTCAACGGAAAGTCTAGGGCAATGAAGATCGCGATGGAATATTCGCCAAATAATGACATTCCATATATTTCGCGCGTCGACGCTGGAACTATTGAAATGGTTCGGGCGCTTGGAGTAGATGTGGTTACGAGCGCGGATCTCGTTCAGCAGTTTGAAGCAGTATGGACTCCCGAACAGTTGGCAATGCACACTGAGGCCGCGACAAAACAGCAGAAGATAATTCTAGAGGCGTTCGCTGAAATAAAGCGCCGAATGCTCGCGAACGAACCCACCAACGAGATCGATATTCAAAGGTTCATGATGAAAAGATTCGACGAGGAGGTAATTAATCCTGAGCCGATGATCGTTTCTGTAAATGCGAATGCTGCATCGCCTCACTAATTTCCAACAGCGAGCCGAAATTC
>JBJMGN010000091.1:0-6189 GCA_045807885.1 Pyrinomonadaceae bacterium
AAACGCCAAAAGGTAACGAAAATATCTACACAGGCTTTTACGATGGCTGGTTTTGCGCCCCGTGTGCCGATTATAAGAACGAAGACGATTATTCAATTCCCGAAGGCTCTGACGTACCGAATTGCCTAATCCACGAACGACCGCTCGACAAAGTAGCTGAAGAAAGCTATTTCTTTCGCCTTTCCGATTACGACCAGTTTTTACTGGAAACTATTGAAAGCGATCCAAATCTGGTGTGCCCGGAGGCTCGGAAAAACGAGGTACTTTCGTTCGTCCGCCGCGGTTTGCGCGACCTTTCGATAAGTCGTTTGAGAACGTCCGTTGCCTGGGGTGTCCCCGTACCGGACGATGAAGACCACGTAATGTATGTCTGGCTCGACGCGCTTTCCAACTACATTACGGCGTTAGGCTACGGAAACGATCGCACGGATGCAGCCGGTATGGAAAAATATTGGCCAGGCGTCCATTTAGTGGGGAAAGACATCCTTCGCTTCCATACGGTCTATTGGTTTTCGTTCTTGAAAGCGATCGGTCTGCCCTTGCCAGCGCAAGTTTTCGCACACGGAATGTGGCTCGACGTCGAAGGCAAAAAGATGGGTAAAACCAAAGGTAACGTCATCGAAGTTGATGTATTACATGAGCATTTTCAGATCGACGCGGTCCGTTATTTTGTGCTTCGCGAGATGGTTTTCGGCCAGGACGGCAAATTCGGTTACGAGAACCTGATCGACCGCGCGAATTCCGATCTGGCTAGCGGCCTGGGCAATCTCGCCTCGCGTACCTTCTCGATGATCACAAAATATCGAGACGGGAAAATACCGAACGGAAAGATCGCCGAGGAGAATTACCTTCATGCTAGGCGAGCGGGAATTGATCCGGACGGCCAGGATATTGTTTCCTTCGTCGAGCATGCCCGCGACGAGTTCATTCGACGTTTCGATAATTTTGAATTTAGCCAGGCGCTCGAAACTGTTTGGACTGTCATCGCTCGCATCGACAAGATGATCTCCGATGCGAAACCGTGGGAATTAGTAAAGGACGATAAACAATCAGAAACCCTCAATGCCGTTTTGTACCGGGCGGCCGAAACCCTACGCTGGCTGAGCGTTCTGTTGTATCCCGTGATGCCTGAAGCTTCGAAAAACATTTACGGTCAGATGGGTTTGAGCGAAAACGTCGACAAACTCGATCCGGCGAATTTGAAATGGGGCGAATTAGCCTCGGGGACAACGATCGGTGAAACCGTTGGTGTTTTTCCTAGGATCGATAAGAGCAAAGTTATGAGTGAAATAAAGAATGATACTTCCGGAGATGCTGGCCAACAATTTGAAGCCTTGAATAAATCGGTGCCTGGCGATATGGCGAAAGCTTTCACAGCGGCATCCGAGGGATTGCGGGCTGAAACGAGATCCGAATCTCAAGATGGCTTCATCACCATCGATGATTTTCTGAAGGTCGAACTGCGCGTCGGCGAGATCAAGGTCGCCGAACGCGTCCCGAACGCCGACAAACTTCTGCGTTTCGAGGTGGATCTAGGCGAGGAAAAACACCGCCAGATCCTTGCCGGCCTCGCCGAATGGTACGAACCCGAAAAACTCATCGGCCGCAAGGTCGTTGTGGTCGCAAATCTAAAACCTCGCAAAATGCGCGGCCTCGAATCCGAAGGAATGATCTGCGCCGCGTCATTAACTGAGGACGATACGCCCGCGATTGCCACGTTTTTGGAGGACGTGGAGGTCGGCGCCCGTCTCAAATAGATGCAATTTGATCGGGATCAAAAGAAAGCTGCTTCGAATCTTAAGAAACACAGTGTTAGCTTCGATGAAGCTGAAACAGTTTTTGGCGACTCACTAGCCGCAGTATTTTTGGATGAAGATCATTCGATAGAGGAAAAGCGTGAGATAATAATTGGGTATTCGGCGAACCAGCGGCTCTTGGTAGTCAGCTTTACTGAGGGAACGCATGAGGTTATCAGAATTATTAGCGCCCGACGCGCCGACCCGGATGAACGTCGGAACCATGAAAATGAGTCAGCCCGATGATGATGTGAAATCGCATTACGATTTTGACTATTCAAAAGCGAAGCCGAATCGTTTCGCGGAAAAGTACAACCAAATGGTTCGTCGTGTAGGTCTCGCGCCGGACGTTGCGGATGAATTTCCTACCGAAGAATCAGTAAACGAAGCATTAAGGCAATACATAAAACTTACAAAGCCGAATAAGCCGGAAATACCAGCCAGTTAATGCTGATCGATTCCCACTGCCATATTGACGGCGAGGCGTTTAACGGTGATCGGGACGAAGTCGTCGCCCGTGCAAGGGAAGCCGGCATTGTTGCCATGCTGACGATCGGCACCGGCGATCCGCATTCCGACGATTTCCGCAAAGCCGTCGATGTCGCCGAAAGGTACGAAAATGTGTTCGCGAGCGTCGGGGTCCATCCGCATGATGCAAAGCTTTACGACGACCGAGCTGAAGCTCACCTGATCGAATTGGCAAACTCCGAAAAAGTGATCGCCTGGGGCGAGATCGGGCTTGATTTTTATTACGACCACAGCCCGCGCGACGTACAGCGAGAGGTTTTTCGAAGACAGATCCGAACGGCCCACGAACTGGATTTGCCAATTATCATTCACAGCCGTGACGCCGACGACGAAACAGTCAAAATATTGACCGAGGAATGTTCCTGGGACGGATTTCGCGGCATAATGCACTGCTTCGGCGGAACGCCTGAAATGGCATTGGCGCTGATGCCTCTCGGCTTTCTTATCTCGTTCGCAGGGAACGTAACATTCAAGAAAGCCGAAAACCTGCGTGAAGCTGCGCTTACGGTTCCGCTGGACAAAATCCTGGTTGAAACGGATTGCCCCTTCCTGACTCCTGAACCATTTCGCGGAAAGCGCAACGAGCCTGCGTTTGTTGTGCATACTGCAAAATTCCTCGCGAATCTAAAAGGTATCTCCGCGGAATCCTTCGCCGAACAAACGACCGCTAACTTCTTGAAATTCTTCCGGCTGGACGCATTTCATACATAAAACTATTTACAATCAATGAAATGCGTGATATGTTATCGACCGGCCTATCTGCGCCCGTCGATCTTTGAAAAACAGAAGCCTGGCCGTAAGGGACGGCTAAATGGAAAGACACGTGCACTCTTAAAACGCCCCTGCTGGACAGGAGGTGTGCCGAGGCTTTGCTAGGCTGGGTGGTTGTTAAAACAAGAATCTGATTTTTATTGAACTACCCCGTCATCCCGATAAAAAGCACCGGGACGCCCCCTCCTAAACCAGTAGGGGGAGCTTAGGAAAAAACATATGTGGGACAGTGGGACACTTCGGGCTCGTTGCGTTAAACCCCGATGAAATAAGGGTGAAAAGAATTTCGTGCCGTCCCACGAGCTGGCCCATTAAAAGATCGTGGGACAGCGGGACAGCAAGTTTGTAGCACACGTGTGGCGCATTTTTACAAAAATCGCGAAATGCCGTCCGAGAAATCGCCGTAAATGCTGCAAATACGTTACTTGTTTGTCCAGCAAAGTGGCGGGACAAGCCCGGGACAGAGGCGGGACAAAAATCGAGCACCGGAGTCTAACCCATTTAGATCCTGTATTTAAACCCAGGAAGTGAAATTAATGTCCCACGGGCCGCCAGGGCTAAGCAAGTTCAACGGAATTCTGGCTTCCCGCAAGATGTTTATCCCTCACGTCTGTGGTTAAATTGTTAGCTATGGCAAAGGAAAATTCATTCGATATCGTGTCCAAAACGGACTATGCAGAGGTAACGAACGCGATCCATCAGACGACAAAAGAGGTTTCTCAGAGGTTCGATTTCAAGGGAAGTAAAGCAACAGTCGAACTTCAGCAAAAGGACCTTTTGCTTTCCGCTGAGGATGAAACAAAGCTTCGTAACATGAACGAGATATTGCAGGGCAAGTTGCTCAAACGCGGTATTTCGCTCAAGGCGCTCGATTATCAAAATATAGAACCGGCTGCCGGTGGAACTGTCCGGCAGCTCGTAAAGGTGCAGCAAGGAATCCCGATCGAGAAAGCGAAAGAGGTTGTGAAATTTATCAAGGATTCAAAGCTTAAGGTTCAGGCCTCGATCCAAGGTGAAACAGTCCGCATTTCCGGGAAGGACCGCGACACGCTTCAGGACGTGATCGCGAAATTGAAGGCTAAGGACTTCGGCATCGATATGCAGTTCGATAACTACCGTACGAATTAGACCAGATCAAATGCAATTCTTCGCAGCAAAAAAACAAAGGGCGTTCAATGGACAAGCGGCAAAGTCCATTTTCGATCTTGTTCGCGATGAACTATTGCTGGTTGAAGCAGAGCTTGAAAACCAGTCGAGCTCGAATATTCAGGTAATAAATTATTTAGGTAATTATTTACTCGAGACCAAAGGCAAACGTGTCCGGCCGGCGCTGTTGATCCTTTCCACTCTTGCCGCCGGCGGAAGCGCAGACCGACAAGGGGTGGTCCGGTTGGCGACCGTGATGGAGATGCTTCACACGGCAACGCTTGTTCACGACGATATTATCGACAATGCGGACTTGCGACGTAATCGCTCATCCCTCAATGCGAAATTCGGTAATCAAGCCGCCGTGTTGATGGGCGACTGGCTTTATATGTCGGCTTTTGAAACTGCTCTCAAAGAGCGTTCACTTGAAATACTCGATATCCTGACTCGCCTAACAAGAATGATGACCGAGGGCGAGATCATGCAGTTGACGATGATCGGAGATGTGGAGATCAGCGAAGACCAGTATTTCGATGTTTTGCGACGCAAGACAGCATATCTTTTCTCTGGCTGCTGCGAGATCGGTGCTTTGCTGGCGGGGGCTAATGTGGAACAGCGCGAGGCTTTACGCGAATTCGGGTTAAATCTTGGCGTCGCATTTCAGCTTGCTGATGACGTGTTTGACTTCACCGCCGACGAAAAAACCATTGGGAAAGCTGCGGGTTCCGACCTCTTGGAAGGAAAAATGACGCTGCCGCTGATCAAGCTGGTTAAAACTGACCAGAGTGCCCGCTTGCTGCTTGAAAATGTAATGGACGAGGGCGTGTACCAGAACGGTTCCCGCGAAGAGATCGGCGGAATGCTGAAACGTTATTCGATCCTCGATTCGACAAAAAAAGTAGCGATGGAGTTCGGCGAGCAAGCTCGAAAATATCTTGAAGTTTTACCTGAATCAGAGTATCGTTCTGCATTGGAAGCGATTCCGGACTTCGTTGTGCAGCGATCCAAATAAACCGCTCTCGTGGATTTTTCAAATATGTCGCCCGCGTAATGCTATAATGGCAAAGCCGTTTTAATCAGCATGTTAGACGAAAATCTTATAGCAACACTTGAACAGAGCCTTCGCCAGACGCGCAATGCTCAGAATCGTCTGATGGCACGGCTACGTGAAGTGGAATATGAGAGCGAGCGGCTTCGTGAAGAGATCGACGCCCTCGAGAACAGCGCGGCCCAAACCGAGTCGGCGATCGACAGTCTTTTGGTGACCATGCGATCAAGCGGGCGGCGTCCCCAGACCAACACCGGGACGCGGTCTGATCTTGGAACACCCGCACGCGAATCCACGTCTGCTCGAAGGGATGCTCCCGTTCAAAGCAACCCGTATGACGATCGTCGAACCGCCGGGTCGGTTTCGTATTTCGCGCCAAACCGCGGTGTTCCCGTCCGTACGAACAATATAGAAGCTATCAGCCACCGTTTCTCGGACCGTACCATTACACAAGCATGTACGCTCCTGCTTCGCGAAGCCGGGAAGCCGCTTCACGTGAATGAGCTTTACAATTTATTGGTTTCCGGCGGAATGCAGTTCAAGGGAAATAATCCAACCATCTCGATCGCAGTCTCGCTGAACCGAAATCGTCGATTCCGAAAGGTCGAGCCGGGAACGTTCGACTTGATAATGCGCGATGCTTCGAAAGTAGCATCATGAGCTTGAGATTTTCTCAGATATAAAGATCTCGAGGTATAATTTCGGCGAACCAACTGTTCGCCGATTTTGCATTTGAGACTGCCGTTTTGAAGTGTCATGAACCGATTTTCGTGTTTTCAATTCGTATTCCTTCTTGCTGTTATCTTTGCGGGAGTTGCGTTCGGTCAGCAGGTCCGTCTCCGATCGCAATTGACTCCTAACTGCACCGAAGCCCGAAACTTAACTACCGGGGTCGCTAAA
>JBJMGN010000092.1:0-4026 GCA_045807885.1 Pyrinomonadaceae bacterium
TAAAAGAACGCACGAAGCTTTCACTCGCCCTTATGGACGCCCGCGTGAAGGTCGCCGAACAATTCGTCCCGGACGAGAAATACGAAATGGTCTTTCGCGAACTCGGCGGATTTCATGCCTTGATACTCGATGCCCTGGAATACCTTTCTAAGGCCGAAACGAACAAGGACAAGATCCTCGACAATTTTAAGCGTTTCGAGATCGGGCTTCGGACATTCACGCTGCGTCTTGAACTCATCCGCCGCGAGATGCCGCCGCAACGCGAGTATTACGTTCGGCTGCTGCTGCGTGAAATGCGCGATGCTCGTTCAAAAGCGATCGAGCCGCTTTTTGGCGATATCGGCGTGAAATCCAGCCCGCAATAAAAATGAGCTTCAAAGTATTCATACTTCTCCTGATCGCCTCTGCATTCACGATCACCGTTTCCGGTCAAAAGCGCGATTACATGCTTCCTAACGAGGCAGATATGGTTCGAGTCAATCAGGACATCGATGCCCGCATAGCCGTCCTTTCGTACATGATCGACCGCCGCTTCACCGCAATGGGGATCAAGAGCGGCGGAAGCAAACCGCCCAAGAGCCCGGAAGGTGACGATGACTGGAGCATCGAACCTAGCGGATCGAAACTCGAGCTTCTAACCGATATCCGATTTCTGCTGGAAAAGGCCATTGACGATATCGACAACCTGGCAGGCCATTTGCCCGAACGCGCAAAAGAAGAGCGAAAGGGTGTCAATCTTTTCAATAAGGCCGTCAGATCCCTAGATGCGTCAGCGAAACGCTGGATGCCCTTTTTGAAAAAGGAGCTCGAGGCCGCCGGCGATGAGAAAATGTACTCGGTTACCACAGCATCGATCGAATTCTGCGAGCAGATCATGGATGCTGCTAAGAAGCTAAAGTAATTCCTTTCCATTTTCGGCGCTAACCCTGTCCCACTGTCCCGCCGCTGTCCCGGCCTTGTCCCGACACATTGCGGGACAAATAAATCACATCATTGCAACGGTTACAGCGATTCGAAGGACGAAATTTCGCTGTTTTAACAAAAACTGCGCCACACGTGTGGCAACTTGTTGAGCCGTTTGGTGTTAGCTGCCGTCGCCGGCATTTTCATTGCGGGACACCAGCGATACAAGCCCTTATCGACCCTGATTTTCAAAGACCAAGCGACCCGAAAATAATGCATTTCGCGCCCGCTGGAGCCTAACATAAAATTGCGTGGATTGGAAGAAATATTATCAGTGCAACAGCCGCAAGAATCCCCTTAATAACGAATGAATGCAGAGCCTGATGTCCGGCTCCGTGCGAATCCCGCAGAAGCCTGACCGCAAGGGAGGGCTAAATCAGGACGTTGATAGTTACGCCCTTACTTCGTGCGGGCTTCTGCAAAGACTTGCGGCCTCTCATGCGGCGTCCGGACGGCCTGAATCTGACTCGCAAAGAATTGTCTTGACAACGGCGTGAAGGCTTAATTTAATTAACCTATCCCTAATTGTTTTTTGAGTCGGGGCAATACCTATAAAGCGACTCAAAAAGTTCTCCCTTCGAGTTACCGGAGCCTTTGTGAAATTCGTCGCGAACCGCCGGCTTTAGGCGTCGGCATTCGTGCTGCTTTCAGCTTCGGCTCTATCATTCGTCAGCGTCCAAACCGTCCTCACGATGAGGATGATTCCGATTCATTTGCGCCATTTGAACTTCTCATGCAGCCGCTCGAGAGAGCAGTGCCTGAGAAAGTTTTATGCCTTGCAGTAATAGCTAAAAAGTAATGCTACAGGAGGACAACGATGAAGATCAGGTTTCTATCCATTCTATTGTTTTGTTTGCTGGCAAGCCTGCCGGCCATTGGCCAGACGGTCACCTACAGCCTCAGCAATTCACCGCTTTTCACCGTGCAAATGCCCGACGGCTGGGAATTTAAGTCAAAGCCCAACCCGCGAAATCCGGCTACCAAACGCATATCCGGCACTGCTTCTAACGGCTTGGTTTGGTTTGGCGTTTGGGTCGTAAAGGACGTCAAGACGGTCGACGAAGCCTACAATTACGTCCAGACGACCGCAAGGAAGCTGATCACCGACGCCAAGGAGACGAAACCCGGGCAGGCGACCGAGGTGAACGGAATGAAAGCCAAATACTCCGAGCACACCGGGACAATGAAAATGCAGGGCGGAAAGTCGCAGGTGTTCGATGCACAGGTCGTACTTTTCGAAACCGGCAACGGCAAAGTCGGGATCGCTGTTTGCATGGCTGACACCGACGGGCTAAAGGCGGAAAAGGCAAACATCGATGCATTTTTCAAATCGATCAGACCAATCAGGTAAGGAGGGCGTAAATGAGATCCATCAAAAAAAGAATCGCGCTTTGGCACATCGTTTTGATCGTTGGTTTCGTACTGATCGCAGCGCCAATAGCAGCCCATGTTAGTACGGCTGTATCTGCGGTAGCTCAAGACCCTCAATCGAGTATGGACCGGCATGCCGTTACCGCGGGTGTAATCGGGAGAATTCAACAGAGTAAGCACCGAAAAGCTGCCGTCAGGGTTAGTGTTGAACCGCAGGACTACTACGACAGGCGTCGACAGTACTGGGAGGACCGTGTTGATCGTCGAATGCAAGAAATGGATGAGGAAGAGGGCGGCGACGATGAGAAAGCGGACGCCAAAGACAGCAAGGAGAGCAAAGATTCTAAAAAGAACAAAGACTCGAAAGCAAGCAAAGAAGATGACGAGGAGGACTTCGATCAGGAAGCCGATATGTATGAACGGCGACGCGAATACTGGCGGCAACAGCTCGATGACGAATGGTAACGCGCTGATCTTTGCTGATCAAAAACTCCCATTCGAAATGCCCGAGAATGCCCCGGTTCGCACCGTGTCAGAAGCCCGCACGTAAGGCGAGGGCATTCCGATCTTGTCGCTGAAGGTGACGAATATAATAGCCTGGGGTGAAGCGAAGCGGAACCCCAGGAACCAGGTCAACTCAACCGTACGCTCCCTGACGGGGAGCAATGCCAAACGTATTGTTCGACCCCTTCAGGGTCGGAATTCGATTTTGTGATCTGACCCAGGGTTGCGACGGGAAGCCGTCTTACCCTGGGCTATTATCTTTGTCCCCTTCGGGGACGGAAAGCCCTATCAGGTATCCTCTACTTTTTATGCGCTTACTCACGTGCGGGGTTCCTAAACGATTTGCCGGAACCGCTTTCCACGTCCCGCCGTCCCGTGTTACCTTTCCCGACGGCCCGCATCCAACCAGATCCACAAAAGAACCGCAGTCCGGACCGCGTGCCGATTAGATCTTTGGGGGAGTGTATTATTTCCAAGAAAGAATGTATTAAACGTTTTTACATTGTCGTTTCTGCGGGCCGCTTCTTTTTTTTCACACTTCTATTTGCACTCACCTTGGCATCATGCAATGTGCGCGACACACCGATGTTTAAATGGCTCGCTGAGTCCAACGACGAAGAAATTACGCGTCAAACCGAAGAGTTGATCAGGACTGATCCCGAGATGGGAAGGCTGAATGAAATTTGTATGAGCATTCCGATGCCGAAAGACACAATTCTAGTCCGGAAAGGTGGCCCCGACGATCGAAAAAAATCCTTGTGGGTTCTTTTTAACACGTCTACTTCTTTCGAACAACTGGATCGAACGTGGTCGTCACACTTCGAAAGAAATAACTGGCGGCTCGCCGGAAATGAGACCACATCGATCATGAAATTACTGGAATATCGCAAGGAAAACATGACAATACAAATTCAGTTCGGTGGGTTGGGTTCGAAAGCAAACGTTTCTCTGGGCTGTATGTAATCTTAAACGAAAATAAGAAGAGTGAACGCCACTAAATTAAGACCCCCGAATCAAAACCCGCGCTTGAGCGATGCGGTGCGCTCGATTACATTGGTAGCTATATGTCCGAAAACTTGAAGAAGACTCCTTTGAACGACGCACATCGTGCGCTTGGCGGAAAGATGGTCGATTTTGGCGGCTGGGATATGCCTGTTCAATATCCAACGGGCGTGATCGAAGAGCACA
>JBJMGN010000093.1:0-3261 GCA_045807885.1 Pyrinomonadaceae bacterium
CAGCGTACGGGTTGGGAGGTTGTTTTTGAGACTTTTGTTTACTGATCAATTTGCGGAAAAGTGATGAGGCTTCCGTCTATTCGGCGCAAGGTCGGTAATTGGATTCCCTATAAAGTACTAACGGACATTATATGTACTACATATATTGGTGGTCCCGGCTGGATTCGAACCAGCGGCCTTCCACTTAGGAGGCGGACGCTCTATCCAACTGAGCTACGGGACCGATCATTTCATTGCGGAAACCTGGGTGATAGGAAGGGCCGATCGACTTCCGTCGCAGCCCTCCCTGCCATGTCACTATTCTGCCTAAGATGAATAATTGACTAAGGATTTAACATCGTACCCCTGGAACTTCGACCTGGCGTTCAGAAATCCGAGTTCGATCACGAAGTGCACGCCGGCGACCTTGCCGCCGAGCCCTTCGATCAAATTAACGACCGCACGCGCTGTTCCGCCGGTTGCGAGCAGGTCGTCGACGATCAAAACGCGGTGTCCTTCACCGATCGCATCCTTATGTATCTCGAGCGAATCGGTGCCGTATTCAAGGTCGTAGGAAACCGATGCGGTCTCGTGCGGAAGTTTTTTTGGTTTTCGTACCGGTATAAAGCCTGTGCCGAGCTGATAAGCAAGTGGAGCTCCGAAAATAAAGCCGCGCGACTCTATTCCGACGACCGTATCGATCAACATACCGCGGCACTGTTCGGTCATCGCGTCGATCGTCATCTCCAGCCCTTCGGCGTCCTTCAATAACGTTGTAATGTCGTAAAAATTAATTCCCGGTTTCGGAAAATCCGGTACTTCTCGTATGTATTTTTTAAGTTCGTCCATTAATTATTCCTGAGGTTATTCGTCTATTCTGAATGTCGAAAATTCCTTGCTTGGCTCGACTACCAATTCTTCAACACCGGCAACGCGCGAAAATCTAGGGCCAGCTGCGATGTCGTGGATGAATTCCTTCACCGCAGGCTCATTTCCCTGAACGAACGCTTCGACGCGCCCATCCGGCAGATTTCTTACATAACCGCGAACCTGGTGCCGCGCTGCAACGCGCAGCGCAAAATATCTGAAACCAACGCCCTGAACGAGCCCGCTGATATACAGCCTTCGAGCTACTGCCATTCGACTAATTTAACCCAAAGCGTCGAGGCATTCCATAAGCGGACGTTGCCGGCATGTATAGATCGGCATTCCGCGAAGCGTAAATTTGCTGGCGGGTGTTTGCCTCAGCTCTTCTGCAAGCTCAAGGAAATCGCGCGGCTCGTCGGTTTCAAACGAGATGATATATTCCTGATCACTGAAGCCGAACGCATGCGTCAGATGGATCTTGATGTTTTCAAAACGGCGGCCGATCATAAAATTTTCTTCGATCAGAGCATCACGTTCCGCCGCAGGTTTGTCGAACCAGCCTTTGTCCTTCGTACATGGATAAAGGAAATGATACTTTTTCTCGCCTGCGTTTACGTGCCACCGGTCTTCGATCTTTCCAGACACGAACATCCTTTGTTTGGTGACGGCGAGATAATTGTCAGCACTTTCAAAATAGCTTCCAAGCTGCGTCCTGAAAAGTTTGGCCGTCATATCCTGGATCGCGTCCATCGACGGCCCGATCCGCCAGAACATTAAGTCTGCCTTAGAATCGAATCCAACCAGCGAGTAGCTAAACAACAAAAATCCGTCACGGTAGGAATCATACACTGATTGAAATTCACCTTTTGCCCTGCGTTTCGTTTCCGGATCGAGCTTTCGCCAATCTGGATTCACTCGAAAGAAGACAAAATTGACGAACTGCTTTTCGACCGCCGACGTTTTTCGCGCTTCGGCAATTTCATCGACAAGCCGCAACTCGCCGCTTTCGGTCAAACTGGGAGGAATGTTTACAAGTTCGATACTCATTTCACGCGTTTCTGCCTAACCTTAATGCACCGATTGTGCCAAGTTTTGTTGTGAATGTCCAAATGTTGAACCGATTAGAGAACGCGTCTGTGTAAAGTAGCTAACATATTTACAAACAACGCTTTTGATGTAAGAATTACGATGTGTTTCGTTCGATTTCGTTATTAGTTTTACTTGGTGTGTCCGCTTTCGCTACATTGGCGCAGCAGCGGCCCTTGATAACCGACGACATCGATATCACTCCGCCTGGCTCGCTCTCAATTTCGATCGGCGCCGACTTCCTGCAGAATGCAAAATTCCCGCTTTCCGGTCAGACCGGCGACCTGACGCGCGTGGCCGATATTCGCCTGAGGCAGGGCTTTGCATCGAATGTCGAGATTCAGATCGAAGGCTCGATACAGAATTATCTTGCGATCAACTCGCAAAAACTGCCATCAAATATACCGCTGAACATCGAATCAAATTCGACACATGACTGGGACGATTTCACTTTTGCGACCAAGATCAGACTTTTGAGCGAAGGCGAAAAGCGGCCTGGTGTCGGTATCAAGTTTGGTTTCCAAATGCCGAACACTGATCAGGCCAAAGGCATCGGCACAAATCAGATCAACATCTTCACGAAATTCATCGTTCAGAAAAGATTTGGCGTGCGTCCCGGCCGCTCGCCGATCGCAAATATTTACGGTAATCTCGGACTCGGAATCATGACCGCACCTCTGAGCAGCTTTACGCAAAACGACGTTTTGCTCTACGGCATCGCCGGAGTTTTCCGCCTAAATGACCGTATCAACCTGGCTACGGAACTTAATGGACGGGTAAACACACGCTCGGGCGATGCACCGGTCGGAACCGAGAGCGTGAGCCAGTTTCGCGTCGGCGCGCAGGTCAAGGCATCAGGGCTTCGTTTCGATACCGCCGCGATCTTCGGCATCGGTCAATACAGCCCTCGCACCGGCGTCACCTTCGGCGTCACTTACGAAACCCCGCCATTCTTCCCGATCGCGAAATAACTAATAACTTCTACACCGCTGCACCGCGATTGAAGAAGCACTGTTTCTCTTTGTTGCCCACGAACAAACGCATATACAAAGCGTGTAATCTATGATACGCTGTTGCACGCAGCAAACCGCTGCTTTTGATCATTGACAATTAGTTATCAGTCAGTAGTCACTACTTAGACCCTCGGGCGGCAGAGAAAGATGACAGCCAATAAATACCTTTTAATAAAGGATGCGGATTTTGTTATATAAATTCCACCGCTGCACACTTCAAAAATAAGAACGCCTCTCTTTTCCGGGCTTCGCGAACCCAAAATGCGTGGGACAGTGGGACAGTTTGGGACAAGGGGCGAAAAAGTTTTTCGAAAAT
>JBJMGN010000094.1:0-9585 GCA_045807885.1 Pyrinomonadaceae bacterium
CTCGGACGCGAACGTGTTCAGGGCAAGATAGTTTTGTTCAACACTATTTTCGATCGTCGGCTTGCCGAGAGTGGTTATGGGGGAAATGCTTACGGACAGGCGGTACAATTTCGGGGCGGCGGGGCGGTCGCTGCAGGGCGGCTTGGAGCTGTTGCCGTATTGGTGAGGTCTGCTGGAGGCTCTCAAAATCGACTGGCGCACACCGGCGCGATGCGTTATCAAGAAGGCGTTCCTCAAATACCGGCCGCAGCTGTTTCATTCGAAGACGCCGAAACGCTTGCCTATCTATCAAAGATGGGAAAAGTCCGTGTACAGATCTTGCTCACGCCGCGGTCGTTGCCTGACGCAGAAAGCTTCAACGTGATCGCCGATCTGAAGGGAAGCGAGAAACCGGACGAGGTAGTCATCGTTTCGGGCCATCTTGATTCCTGGGATCTTGGAACCGGAGCGCTCGATGATGGATGCGGAATTGCAGTGTCAATGCAGGTTCCTTACCTTCTGAAGCAATTAAATCTAAAACCCAAACGAACGATAAGGATGATCGCGTACATGAGCGAAGAAAACAGCGGCAACGGCGGCGAGGTTTACGGAAAGGAAGCAGCACCGAATATGTCAAAACATTTCGCCGCGATCGAAAGCGATCTTGGTGCCTCGCATCCGATCGGATTTCTGTATGCCGGCAAAGCTGATGCGATGCAGTATTTTGCACCGCTGTCAGCAATTCTTCGAGAGCAGGGAGCCGCGCAGTCGCAGATGCAGCAGGGCGTCGGTTCCGATATAGGCCCGCTCACGCAGGCGGGTGTGCCTTCATTTGCGCCGTGGTTCGATACCCGAACGTATTTCAATTATCACCACACGGCCGCGGACACTTTCGACAAGATCGATCCTAAACAATTGGCAGAAAGCGGTTCAGTTGTAGCCGTTTTGGCGTTCGGACTCGCGAATCTCGAACAACCGATTCCACGATAGTCACGGGTCAAACTGTAATCATTCGTTGGATTCCGTTAAACTAAAAACGAACCGAATTTTGGAGTTTTGTATGAACAGACCGCCGCCATATTTTCCTCAAAACCAGCTGTCGCCCCCGGACGAAAACAGATATAAGAAATTCAAGCTTGTCGTTGGAGCCGTGATCTTTGTTGTCACCTTATTGGCGATCGCCGCCGGTTTTGGCATCTTTTATTTGGTCCAATGGTTGATGGGCTGAATATGGAAATAAAAAAAAGCGTAGCAAGGTGCTACGCTTTTTTTGAACGGTAATTTTAGTTATTGATTGAACGTCGTTCGCGAGCTTGAGTTCAACTTGGCTTTCGCCCCTTCCATTGCTAGTGCCTTAGCCTGCGGCAAAGCCTCTATACCCTTCATCAATTGATTATCGAGCTCTGCAAACACCTGGAACGAGGTTGTTGTTCCGTATGCAGCGGTAGCTAACTCCGCACGCAAAGCTCGCTCAATGAACTTTCGCTCTTTGTCGATCTGTGCCGCATTATAACCGTATTTTGAAGCAGCAAATGCACGGAATGCCTGATAAAGCTGTTCGGTAATGGGGAAGTCTTTTGCTGCAATGTCGTAACCAAACGTGATCGGTTTGTCGACCTTGTAGGCTTCAAATCCCGGAACCCTACCATAAGCAAGGTCAAGAGCGAACGCGAACACCGGATTGTTCATTCTCTGCTGCAGACGAGCCTGTTCGATCGGGATCGTGTTTGCCTTTACCGGAACGTCGGGCGAGATACCGCCGCCGCTGTAAACTGCACGCCCTGAATCGGTCTTTGCCTCAGCACCTTTCGGCGTTGCTTGCGGTTCATCATCACGGCCCACTCCACCGTTCGTGTAATAGTCGTAAAGATTGCCATTCGAATAATCGCGCTGTATCAGCCGCCCGGCCGGTGTCTCATATTTTGCGATAGTCAAAAGCAGCATGGACCCATAATCGAGGACAAATGGATTCTGTACCAGTCCTTTACCAAATGTGGTTTCGCCGACGATCAAAGCACGGTCATGGTCCTGCAAAGCTCCCGCAAGGATCTCGGATGCCGACGCCGATGCCCGGTTTACCAAAACAACAACCGGCATTGTCTCCGGTTTGGTATTATCGGCACGATACGGCTCCGTAACACCTTCGATTCGACCCTTTTGCGTAAAGACCGTCTGGCCCGCAGATAGAAACGTATTCGCAACACGATACGCCTGCCCGACGAGTCCGCCTCCATTATTCTTAAGGTCGAGAATAAGCTGCGTCATTCCCTTGGCCTTAAGGGAACGCATCGCATCAACAAACTCGGCAAACGTTGTCTGGTTAAAGCCGCCGGTCATTGCGATATAACCGATTCCCGGCCGGATCATATATGCTTCCGCGATTGACGGCTGTGGAACTGCGTCACGCGTGATCTCGACGGTTTCTCGCTTGCCTGTGCCCTGACGTTCAATAACAAGTTTCGCTATCGTTCCTCGCGGACCACGGAGGAGATTTCGCACCTCGGGAAACGCCTTGCCGATAACGTTTGTGCCATTAACCTCAATTATTTTGTCGCCGTATCGAAGCCCTGCTTTGTGAGCCGGCGCACCGTCAAAGGTCGCACGAATATAAGTGGCGATAACTTTGCCGTCGGCATCACTCAGATCGCCGATGGTCGCCCCGATGCCGTAATACCGCGAACTTTGCTCGGTTCGAAACTGTTCGAACTCTTTTGCGTCAAAGTAATTGGAATGCGGATCAAGCGTATGCAGCATTCCATCGATCGAGGATTTGTAAACCTCGTTGTAATCGAGCTGTTTGGTCGCCGCGTAATTTTTTTCGATAAGTGCAAGTGCTTCGCTAAAGTCGTCCTCGATCTTATCTACGGTCACCTTGCCCGTTTTTACATCCGACCTGCCTGAGGTGCCCGGAAGTACTTTGGAAACGCTTTGCCCTTGAACTGTAACAGTCGAAAGAATGAAACTAAGGGTGATAATGGCTGTGAATATTGCTGAAGTCTTTCTCAATTCGCAGGTCCCCCAATAAAGATAATTAGGTCAGATATTAACATTCATTTGAGGAAATTACGAAGAATTTAGTTGCACGTATAACCGCTCAAATCCTGATTTGGCTCACTTTCGCCTGGGCGGTCTTTTAAGTTAAACTTCTTCAAGCCTATCTCTGCCGCACCCGGAGGATCTAAATGCTTCGCAACCTCGCCTTGCTTGTTACGCTTGTTTTCGGTTTTGGTTTCACTTTGTCAGCTCAGACAAAGCTGCTTCGATTTCCGGATATTTACGGCGATCGAATTGTATTTACATACGGCGGCGATCTATGGACGGTGTCCACCACCGGCGGAAGCGCGTTCCGGCTGACGGCACATCCCGGTGTCGAAACTTATGCGAAATTTTCTCCGGACGGTAAATGGATAGCATTTACCGGACAGTACGACGGCGATGAACAGGTTTATGTTGTTTCTTCAGCCGGCGGGGAACCGAAACAACTTACATACTACCCATCCCGTGGTCCTCTCGCGCCGCGTTGGGGATATGATAACCAGGTGCAGGGATGGACCAACGATGGACGTATAGTTTTTCGTAGTCAACGCGATTCGTGGTCTCTACCGATAGCGAAGCTCTATACCGTCTCGCCGAATGGAGGCGCAGCTGAGGCATTGCCGATGCCCGAAGCCGGTTCGGGAGATTATTCACCTGACGGCACCAAAATGGCTTATTCGCCGCGATTTCGCGATTTTCGTCCCGAAAAGCATTACGCCGGCGGCCAGGCGAACAAGCTATTTATCTATGATCTAAAAACGAATGACGCGAAGCTTATTTCGGACACGCCCTATTCCACGCGCGATGCTATGTGGATAGGCAACCTCGTCTATTACAACTCTGATAAAGACGGCAAATTCAACCTGTATGCGTATGATACATCGAGCGGTAAAACAACGCAGGTCACACGCAACCGCGATTGGGACATTCGGTGGCCAAGCTCAGATGATCAAAGCAAGATCATTTACGAACGCGACGGTGAACTCGAGGTCATGGACCTTGGCTCGAAAAAGACGGCGAAACTCAGCATTCTTGTACCCGACGACGGTATCAATAAACGCAAACGGCAGGCTTCGGTAGCAAACCGGATCAGCTCGTGGGGCTTGAGCCCTAAAGGCGAAAGGGCGGTTTTCAGCGCTCGCGGCGACATATTTACGGTACCGATAGAAAAGGGCGGAGCTCGAAACCTGACGCGAACCTCCGGTGCTAATGACCGGTTTCCGGTATGGTCGCCTGACGGGCGGACGATCGCATTCATTTCCGACCAAAGCGGCGAAGACGAAGTTTGGCTTGTTGCTCAGGATGGAGCAACCCAACCGTCACAGTTAACCTCCGGGGGCATTGGGCAACGCTATGCTCCGCAATGGTCGCCTGATAACAAAAAGCTGATTTTCGGTGACAAGAACGGGAAAGTTTATGTCGTCACAGTTGCAACGAAGCAAATGCAGACGGTCGCTGACGCTGCCAACGGCCAAATTCAGGATTACCGATTTTCGCCGAAAGGAAACTACGTTGCGTATACCGACCAAAATGCGAACGGGGTACAATCGGTTTACATTTGGAGTTTGGAAGAAAATAAGAGTTACCGGGTCACGCCGGAAATGTTTACGTCTCACGACCCGGCATGGGACCCGAGCGGCAGTTACCTTTATTTCCTGAGCGATCGCGAATATGCGCCCTTGATCTCCAATACAGAATTCAACTACGCGACCAACCGCTCGGATCAGGTCTACGCGCTCAATTTAACAAAAACCGGAAAGAATCCGTTTCCACCCGAAAGCGACGAAGTTGCGATAACGGACGAGAAAAAAGAAGTACAACCTACTGGGCCATCTTCGCCCGCATCGCCTGCTCCGGAAAAGATCGATTTTGACGGCATTGAAGGCCGGGCTACAAGGGTACCGGGCTTAGGTGCTGATAATTATGGCGGACTTTCGGCGACCAAAGGACATCTCGTCTATGCCATCCAGGCTCCGTTTTATTATGGACGTCAGGCCGACACGCAATCGTCTATTCGTGTTTATTCCATCAAGGATCGCAAGGAGACGACGCTCGTACCAAACACGGGCGGTTACGCCCTCTCGGCAGATGGTTCGAAGTTGATGTCCGTGCAGCAAGGCGCTTATTTGACGATGGATGCGAATCCGGCCGGTGAACGAAGTCGTAAGAACATTTCCACCAGCGGCCTGGTAGCGGAAATCGACCCGGTCCCGGAATGGAATCAGATCTTCAATGAGGTTTGGCGGCAATATCGCGACTGGTTCTACGCGCCGAATATGCATGGGTACGATTGGGCACAGATTCGCGACGAATATAAGAAATGGCTGCCGTTTGTTAACCATCGTTCGGACTTGAATTACGTATTGTCGGAGATGCAGTCAGAGCTCGCGGTTCAGCACGCCTATATCGACGGGGGCGATTTCAACCTTCCTCCGCGCGTCCGCGTCGGATTGACCGGCTCGCGATTCGAAGTAGACAAAGCAGCGAACCGATATAAGATCAGCAAGATATTTCCCGGACAAAATGAAGAGGACATTTACCGTTCTCCGTTCACTGAGGTCGGCAGCGAAGCACGAGTTGGTGAATACGTGATCGCGATAGATGGCCAGGATGTTACGGCCGATCGCGATATATATTCTTACCTACGCGGTAAAGCGGACAACACCATTACGTTCACGTTGAACAGCACGCCTTCGGTGCAAGGCTCGCGCAGCGTTACGATCCGGCCATTAACGAACGAATCAGACCTTGTTTACCTCGATTGGGTTCAGGACAATCGCCGACGCGTCGACCAACTGTCGAACGGCAGACTCGCATATCTTCACATTCCTGATATGGGAGCAGCAGGCATCCGCGAATTCATAAAGTGGTATTACCCTCAGCTAAAGAAAGAGGGATTGGTCGTTGATGTGCGCGCAAACGGGGGCGGCAACGTTTCGCGAATGTTGATCGAACGTCTTCGCCGAAAAGTTCTTGGAATTAACTACAACAGCTACAGCGAAGAGGGAAATACGTATCCCGACGCAGCATTTATGGGCCCGATGATCGCATTGCTGAACGAGAATTCGGCCTCGGACGGTGACATTTTTCCGTATATGTTCCGCGAAGCGGGCCTCGGCCAGCTCGTTGGCAAACGAAGTTGGGGCGGCGTCGTAGGAATAAACAACCGGGGAACGTTGATCGACGGCGGCGTTGTTAATGTTCCACAATCGGCGCTCGCAAACGCGAAAGGCGAATATATCATCGAAGGACATGGGGTTGATCCCGACATCGAGGTCGAAAACGATCCGAAGTCGATCCTCGCCGGACACGACCCCCAATTGGAAAGGGCGGTTGCCGAATTGATGAAGAAAATAACCTCGCCAGTAAAGCTTCCGCCAAGGCCGAAGGATCCGGTGAAGTCTAAAGTTGATCTGCCGTAATGCCTCAGCTTCTCGAGGTCGAAGACCTTAAAACATATTTTCAAACCCGTGCCGGGCTGGTTCGCGCCGTTGATGGCGTGAGTTTTTCGGTGGCCGAGGGCGAGCTGCTTGGCCTGGTTGGCGAATCGGGATGCGGAAAGTCGATCACCGCTCTTTCAGTGATGCGTTTAATCTCGGAACCCGGAAAGATCGTCGGTGGTTCAATAAAATTCAAAGGCGAAGAGCTTACGATCGCCAGTCACGAGCGAATGCGCGAAATTCGCGGTAACGATATTGCGATGATCTTTCAGGATCCAATGACCTCGTTGAATCCGGTCTATACAGTAGGTGAGCAGATCGCCGAAGCATTGCGCCTGCACCGAAAACTGGATAGGAAAAAGGCTCGCGAAGCCGCGATCGAGGCGATGCGAGAGGTCTCGATCCCGTCGCCGGAGCGAAGAATAAACGATTATCCTCATCAACTTTCCGGAGGAATGCGGCAGCGAGTTATGATCGCGATGGCGCTTGCATGCGATCCCGAATTATTGATAGCAGACGAACCCACAACTGCTCTCGACGTTACGATTCAGGCGCAGATACTTGAGCTGCTTGACGAGCTTCGCAAAACACGGAAACTGGCCGTGCTGCTCATCACGCATGATCTTGGTGTTGTAGCTGAGGTCGCCGACCGCGTTTGCGTGATGTACACAGGTAAGATCGTTGAAGAATCCGGCGTGGATGAGATCTTTGCGAACCCAAAGCATCCATATACACAGGGACTTTTGCGCTCGGTTCCGAAATTGACCGAGGAAGGGGTCGAGCGCGCCGTACGACTCGAAACAATCGAAGGAACAGTTCCTAGCCCGACGAGTTTACCAAACGGTTGTCACTTTGCGCCTCGTTGCAAATTTAGGATGGATCGCTGCGTACAGGGCGAAATACCGTTATATTCAACGCCAGATGGAACAAAAGTACGATGTGTTCTCTACGACGAGATCGTCAAGTCGGCTGCAAACGCATAAGCGATGACAACTTCCGTTGCAACAGTTCGATCACGGGCGCTTCTCGACGTCCACCACCTCGTAAAGCATTTTACCGTTGACGGCAGCGACGATGTTGTTCGTGCGGTGGACGGTGTTTCCTTCGATATCCGCTCGGGCGAGACGCTCGGGCTCGTCGGTGAATCGGGCTGCGGGAAATCAACTGTCGGGAGATGCTTGCTTCGCCTTATCGAACCGACCAGCGGCGAGATCCAATTCGAGGGCGAGAACATCGTTGGATTGCCGGCCGAGAAAATGCGCGGGCTTCGGCGTGAAATGCAGATCATTTTTCAGGACCCCTACGCAAGCCTGAATCCCCGAATGAGTATTCGATCGATCGTTTCCGAGCCATTGAAGATCCATGGAATAGGAAATAAAACCGAGCAAAAGGAACGCGTCGCCGATCTGCTGCAAAAGGTAGGGCTCGATCCTAAATATGCCGATCGTTACCCTCATGAATTCTCCGGCGGCCAACGGCAGCGAATCGGTATCGCCCGGGCGCTTGCATTGAACCCCAAGCTCATTGTCTGCGACGAACCGGTTTCGGCGTTGGACGTTTCGGTTCAGGCACAGGTAGTTAATCTTCTGCAGGACCTACAGTCGCAACTCGGTCTAACTTATCTTTTTATCTCGCATGGACTGGCGGTCGTCGAGCATATTTCGAATCGCGTGGCTGTGATGTATCTCGGCAAGATCGTCGAGATCGCGAACTCGGTCGATTTGTATAAAACGCCGCTCCACCCATATACTCAGGCGTTACTTTCTGCAATACCGGTTCCAGATCCGAAAAAGAAACGTGAACGTATCGTTTTGAAAGGCGATGTTCCCACCCCGATCGATCCACCATCGGGTTGCAGGTTTCGAACACGTTGCCCGATCGCGATAGATGAGTGTGCTAAAGTTGTGCCCGAACTTCGCGAGCTCCAATCGGGCCATTTTGCCGCCTGTATCCGTGCCGAAGGATATGCAGACGCCGCGCCGGTTCCTGAAACAATCGAATCTGAAAAATCGTAATGATTTTGTTCATTTAGTTCCATCTATGTTCAATTATTTGTGAGGAAAATATGAATCGTTTGGCCGGTATCGTAGCAGTCGCTCTTGGCCTTATCATCGCGGTATTGAGCATCATGAAGGTCATTCCCGGAGTAACAATGTCCGGCTTTGGCCTTATCGTTTTTGGCGGACTCGTCATTGGACTGAGTTTTCTCGGCCGCCCGACGCACGACGAAGGCTCGAGAATGTCGACGCCAAATACGTTGATCAATATCTTCTTTTCACCGACCGAGGTATTTCAAAATCTTCGCCGATTCCCACGATGGCTTGTTCCGTTGCTGATAATGACCGTGTTGTCGGCCGTATACACGAACCTTTTCGTGTATAGACTCACGCCCGAGCGAGTTGCGAATTATACGATCGATAAGACGCTGGAAATGCCGATGGTGGCAAATAATGACGATGCGAAAAAACAGGTGGAAGCGGGCCGCAAACAAGCAATAGAAGATGCCAAAAACCCCGTCGTCCGGACGGGACAAGCAGTCGGCAGTTTTGCTGGTTCAGCTATCTGGTATTGCATCCTGGGCGGCCTCTTTATGTTGTTCGCACTAGCTATGGGCGGACAGATCAATTTTTGGCAAGCTTTGTCGGTGGCTGTTTACGCGGCGTTCCCTGTCGCGGTGATTAAATTTATTTTAAACTCGATCGTTCTATTTATAAAGGATCCAACCGACATCCACCCGATCCTAGGCCAGGGTACATTGATACAGGACAGCCTCAACTTTTTAGTAGTTCCGTCCGAGCACCCCGTTATCTTTTCTTTGCTCGGCGGGTTTAGTCTATTCGGACTTTATTGGATCTGGCTGAACGCGACGGGCTTGAAAAATGCAGGCGAGAAGGTGTCGGGCTCGACAGCATGGACTGCAACGATCGTTCTTTACGTTGTAGGTGTGTTGCTGATGGCGTTGATGGCCTTTATGTTCCCGAGTTTTATCAGTTAGCAGTTACTGAATTTAGAAATAAGAAAGCCCGCCAGTATGCGGGCTTTCTTATTTAGACCTTTATACACTTCTCACTGTTCCGATTCACTCGTATCGAAGCGATTCGATCGGGTCGAGTTTCGCGGCCTTCCATGC
>JBJMGN010000095.1:0-3092 GCA_045807885.1 Pyrinomonadaceae bacterium
AAATCACCAAACTCGGGATTATCTTCGGTGAGCGCTACTGCATTTGTACCGTCGACATTCATTTTCCAGATTCGTGACGACTTTTCCTTTTGCAAGTTGAAGATGATCACTTTTCCGTCTGGTGATAACACGGGAGCGACGTGGTAGACGGCCTCAGAAAAAAGCTTCTTAGCATTGCTTACTTCGGCGGCGGCTCGCCATAACTCGGTTTTCTTTGCCTCGGTCTTGCTATAGATCATCGAACCGTCAGAAAGCTGTAAAAGGCCCCATTGTCCTTCGAGATTTCGGCTGTCAACAGTTATTTGGTGCTGGTCTTTCCCATCTGCAGCGACACTCCACATAGAGGAGATCGTTTCGCTTTTCAGCGTAAGTATCGTTCTACCGTCATCCGAAAGGCCGATCTCACTATAGTCATTAAAATCATTGGTTATCTGCCGAAAATCCATGTTCGGATAGGAGGTGCGCCATACCTGAACCGGGCTCGTCTGCGTTTCGCGGCCTGCAAAAAGGAAACCCGAACCATCAGCAAACCAGGCAAAATTACCGACCGTAAAGAACTTACCCTTGTGAAGCTCGCGAAACTGCTTATCTTCGAGTCCGACTTCGATGATCGACATGTCCGCACCGATCCCACCCTCACGCTTGCCTGCAGCGAGAAGCATCGACCTTCCGTTGGGCGACCAGGCCGGCCTCGTCGCAAGGAAATCGTAAGGAGTCCCCTTTGTCGTAGCCAGTTCTGTTGTTTCAAGGCTCGCAGTGTTGACAACTAGTACCTTCGTTTCATTGCTCGCCGAAACATAGCGAATAAACGCAAACTGTTTTCCGTTTGGTGAAAAGGTGATCGTGCTGTCCACGTCCTCGATCAGTTTTCTGGAAGTTCCTCCAAGCGCCGGGACCTGATACAAAATGTTGATCGAAAAGTCGCTTCGGGTCTGGCAATAGTAAACGTAATCGCCATCGGGCGAGAACGTGACGGAATGCAGATTCAGGTTTGTTGCCGGAACCACCGTCACTGAACTATCCGTAGAAATTTGCCTTACGATCAAACTTCGATTTCCTACTTCGCCGGCCACGTAGGCAACATACTTGCCATCGGGCGAGATCGCAGGTGCATTCACTTTGCCGTCGGTGCTGATGCGTATGATCTGCGGCCGGGCGAATGCATCGGCAACAAGCGGCGTCTCTGCCTGGTACCACTTGAACACGCCAAATCCAACAGCGGCAAGGAGTACGATCGCGCCGGCAGCCGCCAAAATTGTCTTCAGCTTTGATCCGCCTTTACGCGTTATAAGCGAACCATATTCGGCAGAATCTACCACCTCGGTTCGATTGGTCGGATGATTGCCACTTACCGTCCGATGTATCATCGTCGGATTTTCACTAAATTGCGGTGATGGGATAACATGACTGGCCCTTTCGCCGCTGTTTGCATGCTCGATCTCGTACAAAAGATTTTTTATATCTAGAGCGAAGTCCTTCACACTTTGGTAACGCTCGTCACGGTCTTTCTGAAGTGCACGGCGAAGGATGCGATGCAGTTCGTCGGGTAAGTTAGGCATCACCTCGTTCAGCGGTTCGGGTTCACGATAGATCACGGACGCAATGGTGTCGGCAGTTGTTTCGCCATCAAAAGGTGATTTACCGACAAGCAATTCGTACAGCACAACGCCCAAACTCCAAATATCTGTACGTTCGTCCACGATCAGGCCGCGTGCTTGCTCCGGCGACATATACCGTGCGCTGCCCATCACCGTTCCCGGGATCGTTTTGTTCGCTCCATTTTCGCCGTCAATCTGAACCGAAGGTTTTGCCAAGCCGAAATCGAGCACCTTCACGATCGAATCGCGACGGACCATTATGTTTTCCGGCTTAATATCGCGGTGAATTATCTTTGCCTGATGGGCAGCAACCAGGCCGTTGGCAACCTGTTCGACGATCTTCAAAATTCGGAACAGGGTCAACGAGTCGTTCTTGATAACTTCCCGGAGCGTTTTTCCGTCGACAAATTCTGTCGCAAGAAAGCTGCCGTGTTCATTCTCGCCGATCTCGTAGATCGTAATTACGTTCGGATGGTTTAAGGCAGAAACGACGCGGGCCTCCTGTTTGAACCGCGATTTGCGGTCGGGGTCCGTGCTGAATTCGCTAGGCAGCAGTTTGATAGCTACATTTCGGCCGAGTTCGGCATCCATGGCCGAATAAACCTCGCCCATCCCACCCTCACCGAGCTTTTCACGTATTTCGTAACGCCCGAATTTTCTGCTTGCGACCCCTGTCATTGAAAGACACCTATAGCGTAAAAAGGAAACACCGTAGTTCACGCCCTTATGACAACTTAGTTGCGTGATCTACGGCGTATCAAAGAGCGATTGCCTTGTTATTTAAACGAGTTATGCTGCAAGAAAGGTTTCAATTACTTTGTAAGAAGCGTCGAGCGCGTCATTTACTTTTGCGCCCTCAGGGCCGCCGCCTTCGGCCATATCGGCACGACCGCCGCCTTTTCCACCGACGATTGGGACCAATTCCTTGATGACGTTTCCGGCCTTCACTCTATCGGTAAGGTCGTCGGAAACACGGACGATAATGCTCGCTTTGCCTGCCTCGCTGCGGCCAATAACGACAACGCCTGATTTAAGTCGTGCAAGCAGCGTATCCGAAAGCTGCCTCGCGCCGTTCGCGTCGAGACTGTCAACGATCTTAGCAAGGACCTTCACGCCGCTTACATCGCGCGCTTCATCTCCATTTGAAGACGCTCCGCCTATCGCTCCGGTTGCGATCTTCAACTTAAGATCGTCCATTTCTTTGCGAGTCCGTTTTAATTCTTCTTGAAGCCGTTCGATCGCATTCGGAAGATTGTCGCGCTGCGTTTTGAGTGCTTCCAGGCTTCGGTCAATGAGCCGCTCATCCTCGCGGAACCGCGCGAACGCATCGAGGCCTGTGATTGCGCGAATGCGCCGGACGCCCGATGCGATGGCCTCGTCTGATGTGATCTTGAAACTGCCAATATCGCCCGTCGCCCGAACATGCGTTCCGCCGCAAAGCTCTTTCGAGAATTCACCTCCGCCGACGCTCAACACACGAACCTCGGAGCCATA
>JBJMGN010000096.1:0-10723 GCA_045807885.1 Pyrinomonadaceae bacterium
GTTTTTCCCGCGCGACGAGCTCGACCTGCGTAAGGCATTTCAACAGATACAAGACGAAATGCGATCCCAGTATCTGGTTTCGTACGAGCCGACAAACCCGGCTCTTGACGGCTCTTACAGAACGATCGATATCAAGCTTACTAACGCGGAGATGCAGAAAGAGAAGGTGCAGTTAACCCACAGAAAGGGATATTTCGCGAAGACCGAGAAGAAAAAATAAACTCCACGCTTTTTAGGAACGGTGAGTGGATTTGTGTCATGCAATTCCGCTCACCGTTTCACCGTTTTTATGTCAGAAAGACGCCTGATGACCGCTGGTAAACATGGGCCGGGTCTGCGGCTTCAATACCTAATAATTTAGTATCTCGATCTTTTGAATTTCGCCTTTTTTGATGCGAATCACCCAGATCGCACCGTATTCGGTATCGTCTAGATTTTTGAAGAGTTCTTTTTTTCCGAGCAGGTTTGCCAATGCAGGCACCGTGTTCGAATGGCCGGAAACAAGGATGCGTTTGTTAGGGCTAGCCAAGATCTTTCCAGCCACGACCTTTTGATCGCGCGGATCGTAGGTTTGAATTGTTATGTGCCGTTTTGTTGCGATCGGCTGCACGGTTTCACGCGTTCGCTTGAAATCGGTCGAATAGATCTCTTTTGGGCGATACTTTCCAACTTTTTTCACAAGCCTTACGGCCCGTTCCTTTCCGGCCGCGGAAAGATCAGGATCCTGACTTGTGCCGTCCGTTTTCTCGGCGTGGCGAACCAGAACGATGACCTTGTTTTGCGACAGCGCCTCGACGCTAAAAAAGGCCAACGAAAGGCAAAGGAAGAATCCAAAAGCAATTTTTTTCATATTGAATAAAGGGAGTGAAATTTCGGTAGTGTAATACTGCTTTATCCCCGGGAAAGTTTCAAACGAACATCTTGCCTGGGTTCAGAATACCGTTTGGATCGAACACCTTCTTGATCCCCTTCATGATCTCAAGCGTCGGCCGATTGAGAGCGTAATCGAGATAAGGTGCTTTAACGTATCCGATGCCATGCTCGCCGGAGATCGTTCCACCAAGATCGACAGCGAGTTGAAACGTTTCGGATACGCATTTACGTGCACGAGCAATGGCGTCTTTATCTTCGCGGTCAACGACAAAGTTAACGTGAATATTGCCGTCGCCTGCATGTCCGAAATTCGCAACGAACGTATCGTTGCGTTTTCCGATCTCCTCGATCTTCGCGACGAGTTCCGGCACTTTCGAGCGCGGGACAACAACGTCCTCGTTTATTTTCAACGTGCCGTATTTCATCAACGAAGGCGAGATAGCACGTCGCACGTCCCAAAGCTTGTCCTCTTCCTCTTTCGAACGTGCCCGCAAAATATCAAAACCTCCATTGTCGCCGATTACCCGCTCGACTATTTCTGCATCGCGCTCGACCTGATCACGCGGACCGTCAACAGCAACGAGCAGAATCGCATTTGCATCCTTAGATAATCCAAAAGCGAAGTTCTGTTCGACGGCTTCGACACAGTATTTGTCGATCACTTCCATCGCCATCGGCAATAAACCTTCCGGCGTGAATTTGGTGAGAACGTTGCACGCGTCTTCCATCGAATGAAAGTTGGCACGCACCGTGGCGGTCGCCTCGGGCATCGGCATAAGTTTCAACGTCGCTTCGGTGATGATGCCGAGCATGCCCTCGCTGCCGCACATCAATCCGGTGAGGTCGAAGCCTACGACGTTTTTTACAGTTTTGCCTCCGGTGCGGATGATTTCGCCTATTGCGGTCACTACTTCGAGGCCCAGGACATGGTGCTTTGTCACACCATATTTCGGCGTCCGCATTCCCCCGGCATTTTCCGCGATATTCCCGCCGATGAAGGAATCCTTGTAGCTTGCCGGGTCCGGAGCGAACAATAATCCCTTATCGGCGGCAGCCTCCTGCAGTTCGATTGTTCTTACACCCGGTTGGCATATGGCATACAGGTCATCGACATTGACCTCAACAATTTTGCTCATTCGGTCGGTTCCGATCACGATGCCGCCGTCGACCGGTACCGCGCCACCGGTGTAGCCGACGCCGCCGCCACGCGCCGTTACCGGAAACAAATATTCGTTCGCCAGTTTCAGGATCACGACCATCTCGGCAGTCGATTTGGGAAAAACGACCGCTTCGGGAGGAAATTTCTCCTTCACCGCATCCGCGCCGTAGGGCTCAACACGGCTCGGATCAATAACGACATTTTCATCGCCAACGATCGCGCTCAGCTTTTCCAATACCCCGGGCTTCGAGGCGCTGGTTGTTTTCCGACCGGTTGATTCAAAATGGATCGATTCGAACATGTGAACTCGTTAATTCTAGCAAAGCACTTGCGGGTATGTTTACTTGCAGCGCAAGCCAAATTCTGGCGTACACGATCGGTGCGTTTGTCATGCTAAATTCTGAACTATGGAAAAAGTAATTTTCATTACAGGAGCTTCGACCGGCATTGGCCGTGAGACCGTCAAATTATTTCAGGCAAAGAACTGGAAGGTTGCGGCGACGATGCGACGGCCGGAAGAATCCAAGGATCTTGGAAATATTGTTGATGTTGAATGTTTTCGGCTCGACGTAACCGATATCGATTCGATCAAGTCTGCAATAGCCGCAACTCTTGAAAAATTCGGGCGGATCGATGCCGTTGTGAATAACGCGGGTTACGGGGTTGTTGGCCCATTCGAGGCTACAACTCTCGAACAGGTTGATCGGCAGTTCGACACGAACATAATCGGTCTGATGAACGTTTGCCGCGAGATCATTCCATATTTTCGCGAGCAGAAACGCGGGTACATCGTGAATGTCGCGTCGGTTGGCGGGCGCGTTACGTTTCCGCTGTACAGCGTCTATCATGCGACAAAATGGGCGGTTGAAGGCTTCAGCGAGTCACTTCAGCACGAGCTTGAGCAATTCAACGTCCGCGTGAAGATCATCGAGCCCGGCCCGATCAAGAGTGATTTCTATGATCGCTCGCAGGTTATCGCCCAAAAGGAAGGGCTGCACGTATATGACCACTTCGTCGGGAAAGTACTTCCAAATATGCAAAAAGCAGGGAGTGAGGCTCCTGACGGTTCTGTGGTTGCACAAACGATCTACGACGCCGTCACGGACGGTTCGAAACGGTTGCGTTACCCGGTGAATACAAAAGGGATGCTTTTTGCAAGAAGGTTTTTGCCGGACAGTATATTCAACCGGCTGATGAGATTTACTTTAGCGAAATAGCTAATTCGTGCCAGAAGTGCGAAGATGATTGCGGAGCGAGTCCAAGCTGAATTCTTTTGAGCGATCCGAAAATCGTTTGGTTCAAATTCCGCGAAAGCACCATATATGTCAACAAGCGCACATAGTATGGTAATATACGCGTTAAGATGGCCGCTTTACGGATACGCTGAGTTTCAACTCGCTTATATCACTCTCCGCGGTTCTATTTAGGGGCTGTTTCAAACAAGAATTTTTGGCATCAGCGTTTTTCCATGCCGAAGTTTGTTACCGCATTTAGTTCCTTCGGGCGACGGCCCGCTTGAATGGGTTCACTGTGCGCCCGAAAGCAAGCACATAAGTCATCAAGATTTATCGATGAAGATCTTACTTTATAACCCTGACAACGGCGTGACGCGCAATTTCATGCCGCACCTTTGGATGTTTCTGCTTCAATCACTCACGCCGAAAGAGCATGAAGTGATATTGATCGATGGGAACGCGAAGGCAATGACGCGGCCTGAGATCGTTCAGTTCTGCAGAGATGAAAACATCGGCCTTGTAGGCATCGGGTCGATGACCCGGATGGTGGCCCGCGCGTATCAGGTTGCAGATGCGCTTCGGGAAGCAGGGATTAAGGTCGTTATGGGTGGGCCGCATGTGACGGAATGCGCCGACGAAGCGTTGGGCCGCAATGGCGGGCCTCAGCATGCCGATGCCGTGGCTCTTGGGGAAGCCGACGAAACATGGCCGCAGATCGTCGAGGACGCAGCTCGCGGAGAGCTCAAACCCATTTACACGCCCAAGATCGATTCAAAAGGAAACGACATCAAGCCAGGCTTGCAAGACTATCCGCATATTCCCTGGGAAACACTCGACCTGGAGCAATTCAGCCTGGTTCCGAAGTTTCTGCGTCCGGCGATGTCGAAATTTGGCACCGGTTGGGGCAAATTTTTTGTGGTGCCGATAGAAACGGGCCGGGGCTGCCCGTACGGCTGCGAGTTTTGTACTGTTACGGGATTCTTTGGCGATTCGATACGGTTTCGCACTAACGAAAGCGTTGTCGAAGAACTGCTTCGCCTAAAGGCTCGTGCGAAAAAAGAAAAGGGCCAAGTCGCGGTTTTCTTTATTGATGACAATCTCGCGATCAATAAGAAAAGGCTGAAAGGCTTGCTACGCGACATGATCGCAGCCGGTGCCATCCTGCCGTGGGTCGCACAGATCAGCGCAAATCTTCTTGCGGACGAAGAGCTGGTTGACCTGATCGCCGAATCGGGCGGCCGCTGGATCTTTATTGGGATGGAATCGATCGACCCGGCAAACATGGCGGACGTAAACAAGCAGTTTTCGAAACCTGCCAATTACAAAGCAGTTATTGACGGCTTGGCGCGACGCAATATTTACGCGATCACTTCATTCATTTTCGGAATGGACAACGATACGGTCGGCGTAGCGGCTCGGACCGTCGACGAGATCGAGGCATGGGCCCCGGGACTTCCGGTTTTCGGCCAATTAACGCCTTTTCCGTCAACTCCTTTGTACGATCGCCTTGAAAAGGCGGGACGCCTTGAGCGGCCAAAGCATTGGTTGGATTTTGCTCAGTTCGTAATGGCGCACAAACCGGCGAAAATGTCGATCGAAGAAGCCCGGACGGAAACCATTTCCGCCTGGAGCCGCTCTTACAGCCCGGAGCGAAACTTTGAAGCGATCCAATCGATCAGCGATTCGCCGATACAGGTACGTATCAGTCATCTGGTTGCCCGCCTATTCTTCCGCGGGATCTATTTTCCTCAAATGGGGACAATGGCGTGGATCAAACTTCTCTTTCAAAACCGAAAAACGATACTCAGTTTGACGAGCGAAGGCATTTCAGTTTGGAGAAAATACAGGCGGGAAGAACGACGGGAATCCAAGCTTGCTGAAGCGTCCTAGGCACGGTTTAGGCTCTTCGGTTTGGTCTTTAACCTTCCAAGCTCATTCAGTATCGGGCGCAAATGTTTGATCACGGCATCATGCGAAGCGCCGTTTGTTGCAACGATGCCGCCGTGGTTTTGCAGATCTTCAACGTCGTAGCGATATTTTCTTCCGAATAGATCGGCCAATACCCCGCCTGCTTCTTCTAAAATTATCTGCGGAGCGCACGTATCCCAAAGTTTCGTTCGCGGGCTCAGGTGGATGTAAGCATCGGCCTGCTGTTCGGCGATCAACCCGACCTTTAACCCTATAGAACCGCGCTGGATAGAGTTTTGAAATTTGAAACCTGCAAGGATGGCGGTTATCCCCTTGCTGGGATGATTTCGAGAAAAGGCCAACGTCATTTTTCCGAAATCGGCATCTTCGGACGTCTTTAACTCTTTCGGCTCTTCTCCGTTATATTCCGCAAACGCACCCTCGTCCTTCACCGCCCGGTAGAGGACGTTGTGAAATGGAAGCAGCACCACACCGAGGACCGGTTCGCCATTGATCGCCAAACCGATTTGAACCGCAAAATCGCCGTCTTTTTTTACGAAACCTGCGGTGCCGTCGATCGGGTCGATGATCCATACGCGCGCTTTTTTTAATCGGATCTCGCTATCATCGGCTTCTTCCTCGGAAAGGATCCCGTCGTCCGGGAATTCCGCCGCAAGGCCCTCGACGATGATCCTGCTAGCCGCTCTGTCCGCAATGGTTACGGGTTCGTAATGGGCATCGACACCTAATTTTTGTTCTGCAATTATTTCGCGGGAATAGTGGTCGAGAATGGATTCGGAAGCGTAGCGGGAAAGGCCGACGGCGACCTCAAGTTCTTTTTGAAGCATTAATTACAATCTAACATAATCATCGCACGTCGATAGGTTCAGTAATACCGCACCGCGGGCACAAGAGCGTCGTCTGAGCCGCGTCCAGCCATTTCGCGAGCGCCTTGTTCGACATCTCGGGCGACTTGCCCTCAGCCTCACCCTCCGTCATCAACCGCGAAAGCCCGCCCGCCGGACTTGCACTCGAGAGCTCCCGCTCGCACTGTCGGCAGATCCAGCCGAAACCATCGTTGTAAAATTCCTTAAGTTCGACCATAAAAAAACGGCGAGCTACTATCGCCCGCCGCATTGTAAATTTGAAACCTTCTTATTCCATCGAACGCCGGCCGGTCGTCGTACTTTGCGTGCCGAAAAGTTTGACTGGCACGGTCGTCGTCCTGCCGCTGCGATAGACTTCGAAATTGACCGTGTCGCCGATCTGCTTTTTGTCTAAAAGTCGGAAAAGGTCGTCCATATCCGTGAGCTTTTGACCCTCCGCCGAGATCAGGATGTCGCCCAACGAACCGTCCGATGTCACACCGTGAAGGCCTGCTTTTTCAGCCGAACCGCCGGGGACGAGCTGGTAAACAAGCAGCCCTTGCTGAACGGGCATTCGATAACCGCGTTGTGCAAGATCTTCTACGCTCGGGAGCGAAGCTCCGAGCTTCGGCCTGTTTACGGCACCATACTGTATAAGCTGCGGGATAACGCGTTTTGCGGTATTCACCGGAACTGCAAAACCCACACCGACCGAACCGCCCGCGGGCGAAAGGATCTGCGAGTTGATGCCGATCATTCTGCCGAACTTATCGAGCAGAGGACCGCCCGAATTTCCCGGGTTGATCGACGCATCGGTTTGTATTGCCGCGTCGATCGGTCTACCGTTCGGTGCACCCGAAACCGGACGCGATCGTATCGGACGCTGGAGCCCGGAAATAACACCCGTCGTCAACGTGCGGTCGAGTCCGAACGGATTACCGATCGCGAGGACCTTCTGACCGACGACCAAATTATTTGAATCACCCATCGGAACGACCGTGACGCCGCCCGCCGGGGGTTCTATTTTGATCACGGCAAGATCAGTGTCGGCATCACCGCCGACGACCTTTGCCGGATAAACTTTATCGCCGCCGAAACTGACGGTCAGTTTTTGTGCCTTTTCGACAACGTGATAATTCGTTAGGATGTGGCCTTCTGCGTCTATCACCGAGCCGCTTCCGTTCCCTTTTCCTTCCTGCGTATCGCCCCACATATCCTGCGAGTACGACGTGGTGTTTATGAATGCTACGCCAGGTGAAACGGCCTTATAGACCTCGATACTGTTCTGCTCATCGGTAACTTGTGAAGGATCGGAAATACCGGCGGGTACCGGTGCTGCTTCAGCGAACGATGTGCTCGAGCTGTCACTGTTCCAAAGATTTCCGATCGTAAAAACCAGGGCGGTGGCGCCGACCGCGATCAGGGCGGCGGCAAATGCGAGCAGCAGAAGCTGTCGCGCCGAAAGTTGATATACGGGCTTGTTCGTCATAACTACCTCTTCAAACAAAAGACTAGGACAATTGGATGCGCTAATGCGACTGGCGCGTTGTGTATTGTAAAATACGTTCGCACCGAGACATCAGTTTCAGTAAAGAATTGTAAATTTAGATGACGAAACCAGCAACGATCGAGTAAGCGAACCGTTCCATTTGCACAAAGTTCAGTTCGGAGATAAACGCGAGAGCGGAAAGGCCGGTAACCAGATGAATGCCTATCAGTCCGAGGTAAATAGCAATGGCAAGCGTGACGCCATACCTTGCAAGCTTTTTTTCACTTCCGTATAGAACGACAGCAGCAAAGATCAACCCGATTGCCAGTTTTGCAGAAAGGAACGGCAGATCACCCATTTCCAAAAGCTCTGCCATAAGTCCGTTTGCCTCATGAGCGATCCCGTTCCGCACCCAAATGATCGTAAGAAGCGCGTCAAGCAGGTTCAGGAAAAATACCAGGAAAGTTGCACGGAAAACGTCCATATCGGCTTGAAAAAACGCAAAACTCCGTTTAACAGTACCCCTGAAAAACTTTGCCCCCGGTTTGTGATGCCGGGGGCCGGAGTATTGTGATGAAAACTAACTTAACTAGCTGACTAGAAATAGGTTTAATAGAAAGGAATTTCAGAATTTTATTTGAAGCCCGAAATTATTGTTCGCAAACTCTCTAAATACCAAATTTAATTAATATTTGTTACACTCCCGATTACCAAAAACCGAATTCCTCACCTCGAATTACGTCACAGTGATCAATTATGAAACTGCCAAAAATCTCACTTACCTGGAAGATCATGATCGGCCTTGTCCTGGGAATTTTCTTTGGATGGCTGATTCGCGAGATCGACCTGAATTCGACCGACCACCATGTATTCGGGATCGAGACCGCGACACTGCTCTCTTTCATCCGTTCGCTGTCCACCTTATTTTTGAACCTGATCAAATCGATCATCGCACCGTTGATCTTTGCAACGCTGGTCGTCGGGATCGCCGGCACCGGGGACATAAAACAAGTCGGTCGGATCGGAGCGAAGTCGCTGCTTTATTTTGAGGTGGTTACTACGCTTGCGCTCGTGATCGGGCTTGCGGCGGTGAATATAACTCGACCGGGTGATGGAGTTTCGCTGGCCGGCATCGCGAGAGGTGAAGACAAAGCGACGCTTGCGAAAAAGGCACAGGACCTTTCGAAAGAATCGAACGAAGCGCTCAAAAAAGCCGAGGAATTTCGAGCCCAGGCCGCTACCGATCCTTCCGCGATGTCAAAAGGCGAAGCACAGGCTGCCATTGCTATGCAAAAGGCTTCCGAGGCCGTCGATGCCGCCTCAAGGGGCCTGACCGCTTCCGACCCGCCGGCGAAACCCCAGTCATTCGGCGACATAATTGCACACTTAGCGCCGACCTCGATCATTAAGGCAAGGGCGGACGGCGACGTGCTCCAGATTGTGATCTTTTCGGTGATCTTTGCGCTTGCGGCGACAGCGATAGGGGCAAAGGCAAAACCGATCCTGGGCTGGTGCCAGTCGCTCGCCGATGTGATGTTTAGGTTCACGGAATACGTGATGAAGTTCGCGCCCGTTGGCGTCGGTGCCGCGATGGCATATACGATCGCGCATAACGAACAGGGCCTCGGCGTTTTGAAGAACCTGGGTGCGCTCGTACTTACGCTTTACGGCGCGCTCATCGTTTTTGCTGTGGTCGTTTTGCTGCCTATAGCTTTGATCTTTCGCGTACCGCTGCGCGATTTTTTCAACGCGGTCAAGACACCTGCGTCGATCGCGTTTGCGACTACCTCGAGCGAGTCGGCCCTGCCTAAGGCGATGGAAAACCTTGCACGGCTTGGCGTGCCCCGCAGGATCGTCGGGTTCGTACTTCCTACCGGATACAGTTTCAACCTCGATGGCACTACGCTTTACCTGGCCCTCGCCTCAATTTTTGTGGCGCAGGCAGCGGGTGTTGAATTGTCTTGGACACAACAGATAATCATGCTCGCGACCCTTATGCTTACTTCGAAGGGCGTCGCCGGCGTACCGCGTGCTTCGCTTGTGATACTGCTTGGAACCCTCGCGTCCTTTGCGTTGCCGGTCGAAGGCGTGATCCTGATACTTGGCGTAGATGAGTTGATGGACATGGCTCGGACCGCAATAAACGTGGTTGGCAACTGCCTGGCAACGGTAGTGATCGCCAAATGGGAAGGAGCGTTTCGCAACGAGGAATGGGAACGCGAGGAAGCCGAGCTTGAGGCCGTGACCGGCGAGGTCGTAATGGCGTGACGAAGGACAGGTGATAGGTGAAAAGTGATAGGTGAAAAGTGATAGGTGATAAGTGATAGGTAATGTTCACTATTCGCTATTCACTTCTCGCTGACTTCTGACTACTGACTACTGACTACTGACTATGTTCCCAATAGGCGATGACAACTCTGACCGGACGATCACGCCGATCGTGAACTACGCATTCATCGGAATAAACATTCTGGTCTTTCTGCTTTTGCAGCAGCTTGGGAGTAACGAGTCATTCGACTACGCCTTTGCTTTGGTTCCGAAGGAGATCACCACCGGCGTCGATCTCTCGGGTGTTCAAATACTACGAGGCCCATCGGGCGAGACCGCGCAGATCAGGCTTTACGATTCGCCGCTTCCGGTTTATTTCAATTTCCTCAGCTCGATGTTCATGCACGGCGGCATCGCGCATATTTTCGGCAACATGCTGTTCCTTTGGATCTTTGGCGACAATCTTGAAAACCTGCTCGGGCACGTTCGCTACGCCGTGTTTTATCTTTTGTGCGGATTCGCCGCCGCCGCAGCTCAGATCATAATGGGGCCTGACTCGATAATTCCGATGCTCGGCGCATCCGGCGCGATCTCGGGCGTACTCGGCGGTTATGTTCTGCTGTTTCCGCAGCGTCAGGTTCGCGCGATCATCTTCAATTTTCTTACGACCGTTCCCGCCTTCGTCGCCATCGGCATCTGGATCGTTTACCAGCTCATCCTTGGCTACATGACACCCGCCGGAACCGGCGGCGTCGCCTACGCAGCCCACATCGGCGGCTTCATCGCCGGCGTTGTATTGGTCAAGATCTTCGCCCTCGGCCGAAAGGTTTAATGCGGTCGCATCTAACGGACCATTTCGGCGCCCTTTTTCTTTGCGCTTTCGTCAGTTCAATGTTACGTTTCGTTTGCCGGGCGATTTTGCGAA
>JBJMGN010000097.1:0-4941 GCA_045807885.1 Pyrinomonadaceae bacterium
CGCTTCAAATCCTTCGCGAATTGCATCTTCCGAAGCACAGATCGCGAGCATGTCATTTCCGGCATTCAGAGCCATTTTACAAGCCTCGCCAATGCCGTAATTTCGCACGATCGCCCCCATTTCAAGATCATCAGTAATTACCACACCATCAAAGCTTAGCTCATTTTTCAAAAGGTCCGTTACGATTGCCAAACTAAGCGAGGAAGGCAGAAGCCTGCCATCTTGGTCCCGTTGCTGCAAGGGTAGGTTTGGGTAGCCGGCATGTGCGACCATCACCATTTCTGCTCCGTCTCGTAATAGCTTGAAGTACGGAAACAGGTCCACCTCTCTGAGTTCGTCCTCGGAAATATCGATCATCGGCAACTCTTCATGCGAATCGACTCTGGCGGCACCGAGGCCCGGGAAATGTTTTAGACAGCCAATTATCCCGGCCTCCTGAAGCCTATTAAGAAATACTCCCGCCAACTCGACCACGCCCTTCGGCCCACGACCAAAGGCGCGAGAGAACATTCCGTTACCAGACATATCGCGTGCGTCATCGATCACATCAACGACTGGGGCGAAGTCCATATTGAACCCGATAATTCTTAAAGCTTCTGCGGTGATCTGTGTGAATTCATCTACGACTTCAATCGTTCTCAATTTCGAAGCTGCAGGCGCAGCCGGCATGATACGGCGAAATCGATCCACCAAGCCGCCTTCCTGATCGACACTTAAGAATGGAACAATTCCAACTGATCGGTTTAGTGACTCGAGAAGCTCACGGGTTTGCGAAGATTCCTTTATATTGCGAGCGAAAAGGCATACTCCGCCGGGCGAGATTTCGTTTAGCAGTTTTCTGGTTTCAGTATCTACCTCGGTGCCGCGAATGCCGATGAAGAAGAGTTGGCCAACCTTCAGTTTGATGGGTAACGCCTTGATTTCGTCGATATCTATATTCGTAAAATTACCTCGATCAATACAGGAGATGTTGGGCGTCGACACTTAAAGAAATACTTTAGGTCTAATTCAGCTTTTCACGAATCTCAGTTAGCAGAACCTTTGAGTCTTCGGGAGTAAGTTCCTCAATATTTACACCGCGAAGCTGATCTATCGCATTTTCATTTGCTATGGCAAATAGCGAAAACTGCGCTGCCGCCGAGCGGCCGGCCGCCGCTGTCAATCCTGAACGTTTTTCATCTTTGAAAACTGCAAGCTCATAACGTTCCAGCTTCGCAAGCACATCCTTAGCCCTTTCGATTACCTTTATCGGCAGTCCGGCCAGCTTTGCAACAGCGATCCCATATGATTTTGATGCTTTTCCGGGCTGGAGCTTGTGAAGGAAAACAACCTCATCATCGAGCTCTGTCGCTGTGATCTGATAATTCTTTGCTCCCGGCAAGTGCTCGGCAAGCTCGGTCAATTCGTGATAATGGGTTGCGAATACGGTTTTTGCCGATTTCTCGGGAGAATCATGAAGATATTCTGCAACCGCCCAGGCTATCGACAATCCGTCAAATGTAGATGTTCCACGCCCTATCTCATCGAGCAAGATTAGGCTTCGGGATGTGGCGTTATGCAAAATCGCCGCCGTTTCGGTCATTTCTACCATGAAGGTCGAACGGCCTGAAGCAAGATCATCCGAGGCGCCCACCCGCGTCCAAACGCGATCGACGACTGGAAGGCGCGCAGACGTAGCAGGAACGAACGAGCCTATCTGGGCCAGAATTTGGATCAGCGCAATTTGACGCAGTATCGTCGATTTTCCACCCATGTTCGCACCGGTGACTATCAAAAGCCGGTCTGTCGAATTGTTCAGGTACGCATCGTTCGGAACAAATTCACCGTCAATATTGGCTTCGATGATTGGATGGCGGCCGCTCTTGATCTCGATCTCATCGCCGTCATGAAATACAGGAGCGGTAAAATTCCGCCGGGTGCAGGTTTCGGCGAGCGATGCTAAAGCGTCAAGAGTTGCGATCGCCCTTGCTGTTGAGATCAAGAGCTTTGTTTCGCCACGAATTGTTTCGACAATTTTTCGAAATAGCTCGGTTTCGATCTGAACGATTTGAGCTTCGGCACCACGAACTTTTTGTTCCCATTCCTTCAGTTCGGAAGTTGTAAACCGCTCCGCATTAGCCAAGGTCTGTCTACGTTCATAGTTTTCGGGAGCTTTCGTTAAATTTGCCTTTGAGATCTCGATATAATAGCCAAAAACACTATTAAATCGCACCTTTAACGTTGGAATTCCTGTTCTCTCGCGTTCGAGGGTCTCAAAGCTTGCTATCGTCTGCTTACCGGAGGTTGCAAGCTCGCGAAGTTCGTCCAATTCGGCGTCAAAGCCGTTTCGAATAACTCCGCCGTCACCCGGTGCGTTTGAAGGTTCGCCGACGACTGCCGACTTGATCAATTCCCGTATTTCCGGCAGGTCGAAGATATTCTCACTTAGAACCTGCAACAGAAGCGATTGTGCATCAACGAGCGCGTCTATGATCAGGGGCACTTGATCCAGCGAATAATTCAACGCAATCACGTCGCGGGGCGTAATCGAAGCCAGATTCAACTTGCCGGTAATGCGTTCAAGGTCGGCAACCTTTTTAAGCGATAGGCGGAGCTGCGAGCGAAGCATCGGGTCACACAAGTTTTTAACGGCTGCGAGACGTGTTTCGATTTCACCCCGCTTTACCGAAGGCCGCAGGAGCCAGCTCTTCAGCAGTCGAGCTCCCATTGGGGTTACCGTTTCATCGATTACATCGAAGAGAGTGCGGCCACGAACTTCGCTACGTGATCTTACGAGATCAAGATTCGCAACCGTTGTTGAATCCAGGACAAGAAAATCGTTTGTCTCAAAATAACAGACTTCGTGGACGTGCTCCGCGCCGGCTTTTTGCGTTTCTTTCACGTATGAAAGGCAAGCGGCAATGGCGCGAATTGCTTCGTCGCGTCCATCCAGCCCAAAGCCGCTCAGACTTCGAACACCGAATTGCAGCATCAGCGCTCTTGTACCGATTTCTAAATCAAATTTTGAGTTCACGAGCTCGGTTACAACGGGCTGGCTTTTTTCAATGCCTTCTAACTCGCTTGACCGACCTAGAAGTGGTTGAACACTTTGCCGTTTGAAGCCTAAATGTTCGCAAATCGGGTTAATTTGGGACTCCGAAACTAAAACTTCTTTAGGGGTAAACGAATCGAAGTGGTTCCTTATACTTTGCCACGCCTCTCGGCCGTGAGCCTGCGTGGCATACAGTTCACCTGTCGAAAGCTCAATGAATGCGGCGCCTACAGATTCGCCATCGAACGAAATACTACAAAGAAAGACCGCTTCACCAGGTTCAGCGATCTGCTCGTCGATCGCGGTCCCGGGCGTAATAACACGAACGACCTCGCGCTTTACCAATTTGACGCCTTTTCCAGCAGCTTCCGCTTGTTCGCAGATTGCTACGCGATATCCCTTGCGTACAAGCGTCGCGATATAACCGGACGCAGCATGGTGCGGGACGCCGCACATCGGAATCGGATTTGGCGAATCCTTGTGACGAGCCGTTAGAGTGATCTGAAGCTCTCGAGAACCAATGACGGCGTCCTCGGCGAAAAGTTCGTAAAAGTCGCCCAGCCTAAAGAACAACAGCGTTCCCGGATACGCTTTCTTTAGATCGAGATATTGCCGAAACATCGGCGTTACGTTTTCCTTTCTTTCAGTCACGATTTCCTTGAAGGCGAGTTTAGCGAAAACGCCGGTTCTTTCAAAACGTTTGATTTTAATTCGATGACGTATCTGATAAACTTTTCCTTTCGTGCGCCCGCCGGGTGCATTTAATTCGGCAGAAAATTATTGACTCTCCTTTAATTGCGTTTCAAAAGGGGGCATCAGAAATGCGAGCTTGTTATTGTACATTTTTCGTTTTCGCGATCTTTACCGCAGCTTCGATCGCCGTATTTGGACAAACCGATGCACCTACGAAGGTTTCCGTTCCAGCATTCACTTCTCCGCAAAATCAAGACGAGCGATATCGAATTGGTTTCCAGGATACGCTTGCGATCCAAATCTTCAGGCATCCGGAACTGACCCAAAAAGTAAATGTAAACTCCAACGGCACAATAAATCTCTTTCGCATTGATACGCCGATAATTGCAGTTTGTAAAACAGAACGCGAATTGGCGGACGCAATCACTGAGGCCTATAAAAAGGATTACCTCAAAAATCCTGAAGTACAGGTCACAGCCATTGAGCAAAAGTCGCAGTCGTTTGGAGTGCTCGGTGCAGTTGAAAAGCCCGGATATTATTTCATTTCCAGAAAGGTGAGATTGCTTGAATTGCTTTCTTACGCCGGCGGCCCTAATAAAGAAGCAGGTTCGAGTATTATTGTGGCCCGGGCCGGAAGCTCATCTAACTGTAAAGAGCCAAATGAAGCGGACTCTCCAGTTTCAGATGACATCGTCACGATGAATTACCGACTTAAGGATATTTTGCAGGCGAAGACTAGTTTAGTAATGCAGCCTGGGGATATCGTATACATCGGAGATGTGGACGTTCTATACGTTTACGGCAATGTCAATAAACAAGGTCCGGTTAAGATTAAAGAGCCGATTACACTGACCCAGGCAATTGCTTCGGCGGAGGGATTAAAGCCCGCGACAAAAAAAGATAAGGTCCGAGTATTTCGCCTAAAGGAAGGCAGCATGCAGCGGGACGAATTTGTTTACAACCTCAAGGAAATCGACGCGCGCAAAGTGGATGATCCGTTTCTCCAGCCGAATGACATTGTAGCAGTTTCCGAAGATACGACTAAAAGCATAATAAATGCGCTCAAGAACGGACTTACACAAGGCGTTCCCAGCCTTTTCTATCGAATTCCGTAGAGTATCTAGATGAAAGAGATCCGTGAGTTAGTTCCCACGAAACCAAGCGAAACGGTTGTAGAGATCGAACGGCCATTCGAGGCCCACTTGATTCCTGGGACC